>NZ_LHCD01000025.1:0-85394 GCF_001262595.1 Methylobacterium sp. ARG-1 | reverse complement strand
CTCCGACGCCCCACGCCCGCATCCCTGTCCCGAATCGATCCCGAGCAGAGGCTCGGTAGCATTGTCCCCCGCCGCTCGTGGCGCGGGGCGCCCTGTCCGTGAACGTTCGTGAGGGAGCCGTGGCGCGCGCGACCGAAACCCCACTCTCCGATATCCCCGCCCCGTCCCACGCCGTCACGGTGACGACCGGCCTCTACCGGGGCGTCAGCCAGGATCTCGGCGAAGGACGGCACGTGATCGGCAGCGGCGAGGGGGCCGATCTGATCCTCGTCGAGCCGGGCCTTGAGCCCTGCCACGCAGCGATCGTCCTGCGCGGCGAGACCGCGCGCGTCGAAGGTCTGGCGGAGGGCGTGGCGGTCGCCGGGATCGGCCCGGTCCCGCCCGGCTCGGCGCGGACGGTGCCGCTCCCGGCCACAGTCACGATCGGCACGATTGAGACGGCGTGGCGTGCGCAGGCCTCCGGTCCGGTGAGCACGGAGGCGGGGACGCGGAAGGGCCTGCGCGGGCTGCTCGGCCGGACGGCCCTCCCGGGCCTCGCGACGGCCGGGCTGCTCGCCGCCGGCCTGAGCTTCCTGGGACCGATCGCTGACGCCGCCGTGCGCATCAACGGCACAGCCAAGGAGGCAATCGAGCAATTCCATCAGGTCGCCCGAGACGGGCAGGACGCGGCCGCGCATTCCCCTACGGCCACCGCAGCGCCCAGCGAAACTCCCGCCGGAACGCCCGGAGCTGCGGATCCGGCCCGCGGGCCGGTCGGCAGCTGGGATGACGGACGGTCGAAGCTCGCGCTGACGCCGCGTCCCGAAGCTGCAATCCGCGTGGCCGCCTCCGATCTGCAGCGGCAGGCGCAGGAAGGCGGCCTCCTCAACGTGCGCGTCGAGGCCCGCGGCGGCGCCGTGACCGCGACTGGTTTCGTCGAGCCCGCGCTCCTGGGACGCTGGGAAACCCTCCAGCAGGGTTTCGACGAGCGGTTCCTTGGCGAGATCACCCTGGTCAACAGCGTCGCCGTCAAGGCCGAGAAGCTGCCAGCTTCCCTGGGCATCGAGGGCGTCTGGCGAGGCTCCCAGCCCTACATCGTGCTGCGCGGGCAACGCTATTTCCTCGGCGCCGTCGTCGACGGTGGCTGGATGATCCGCGCCATCGAGCACGATCGGGTGATGCTCGAGCGCGAGGGCCGCCTCGTGGCGATGCGCTTCTGATCGGACGCCCGACCCGCCCCGTTGAACCGAGGATCCGCCATGGCCCGTCTGCCGTCTCGACCGTCCGTCACGGCGCGCCAAGCTCCGCCGAGCGAGGTCGAGGTGCCGCGGCGGGTCGGGGGCGCAGCCGAGGGCGAGAGCCGATCTGCCGCCTACAGTCCCGGAGCTGGGACGCGGGCCGGTCAGGCCGGTCCCCACGGTGACCGCCGGGTCCCTTCCCCGGAGGAGGAGGTCGGCCTTGATGCGGCCATCGACGCGATGCTGGTCGCCGGCGGGGTCGACGCGATCACCCGGGTCCGACTCAGCGAGGCGCGGCGCGCGATCGTCGAGACGGGCGCGGAGCGCGACCCGGACGGGTTCGACGGTGCGAACCTGTCACGGGCGCTGTTCCGGTTCGTGATGCCGCGCCTGCGTCATCCCGACGTCCTGCGCGCCGACCGACACAGGGCGCTGCTCGAGGGCCTCGCCGACGGCCTCGCGGGCACCCCGGACGACGGCATCGCCCAGGCGGGTGCCCTCGTGATCCACCGGGAACTGCGCCGCCTCGCGCTGCTGCGGACCGCCCGCAACGCGCTGGTCGAGGGCTGACCCCATGTCCGTCACTCCGATCGAGCGGCGCTGGGACGTCGCCCAGGCCCGTGCCGCCGCCCCCGACATGGCGATGGCGGCGCACCATCTTCCGACGCTGATCGCCCGCGAGCAGCGCGACCTGCTCTGCGCCATGGCCTACGTGGCGCTCGGGACCGGCGACGGCGAGCAAGCGGTCACGCTCCTGAGCCTCGTCCTGCGCGAGGTCCCGGACGATACCGAGGTGCTTCGCCTCCTCGCCTACGCCCTCGTCGCCACCGGCAGCGGCGGGCAGGCGCTCGCCGCGCTCGACCGCCTCGCGCTGCTGGATCCGGGTGCGACGCCGGCCGCACTGCTGCTCCTGCGCAGCCACGCCCTTCGCCTCGCCGGGCGCCTAGACGAGGGGCGGGACATGTTCCGCGCCTTCGTCGAGGCGCGCCGATCGGAGGATTCCGGCCGATGATCGCTGCCGCCAAGACGTTCCTGGGGCGCCTGCCCGCCAGCCCGGACATAGCCGTGGCCCTCGTGGTGATCCTCTCGATCGCCATGATGGTCCTGCCGATGCCGCACGTCGTGGTCGATACGCTGATCGCGTTCAACCTCGGCTTCGCCGTGCTGCTGCTGATGGTGGCGCTCTACGTCCTGACCCCCCTCGAATTCTCCTCGCTCCCGGGGATCATCCTGATCTCGACGGTGTTCCGCCTCGCGCTGACCATCACGACCGCGCGGCTGATCCTCGCGGAAGGGGATGCCGGCGAGATCATCCGCACCTTCGGCGAATTCGTGATCGGCGGGAATCTGATCGTCGGGCTCGTGGTCTTCCTGATCATCACGCTGGTGCAGTTCATCGTGATCGCTAAGGGCGCCGAGCGGGTCGCGGAGGTCGGCGCGCGCTTCACCCTCGACGCGCTGCCGGGGAAGCAGATGTCGATCGACGCCGAACTGCGCAACGGCGACATCGACCAGGCGCAGGCCCGTGCCCGCCGGGCGACGCTGGAGCGCGAGAGCCAGCTGTACGGCGCCATGGACGGCGCCATGAAGTTCGTCAAAGGCGACGCCATCGCGGGGCTCGTGGTCATCGCGGTCAACCTGATCGGCGGCCTGGCGATCGGGACGCTGACCCGCGGCATGCCGCTGCCGGAGGCGCTCCACGAGTACACGCTCCTGTCGATCGGCGACGCGCTGATCGCCCAGATCCCGGCGCTGCTGCTCTCCCTCACCGCCGGCACGATCGTCACGCGCGTGACCGGCGGTCGCGACATCGCCCTCGGCCGCGACATCGCCGAGCAGCTGGTCTCCGATCCACGCGCCCTGCGGCTCGCCGCGGCGGTGTTGCTCGGGATGGCGGCAATTCCCGGCTTCCCGGCGCCAATCTTCCTCATCCTCGCGGCCGTCTTCGGCGCGGCGAGCTTCCGGCTCAAGCCGCGCTCGGACGTCCCGGCGCAGGACGAGGCGGAGGCCGCGGAGGCGACGCGGATGGCCAAGCCCGCGCTCCCGGCCGAGGTCGTTCCGGTAATGCTCATCCTCGCACCCGGCCTCGTCGAGAAGATCGATGCGGCGGCCCTCGCCAAGGCCATCGTGCGTCTGCGCGCGGCGGTCTCCACCGACCTCGGCGTCGTGATCCCCGAGGTGGGCTCGACCTTCGATCCGGCCCTGTCCGACGGTGAGTTCCGCATCGACGTGGAGGGCGTGCCCGTCGAGAGCGGTCATCTCGGCCCGGATCAGCTCGTCCTCGACGACGACTTCGCCAATCTCGAACTCGCCGGCATCCCCTACTCGCGGGAGGCGGGGGCCGATGGTCCGATCTCGATCGCGGCCGACCATCGGGCCGCCCTCGACGAGGCCGGGATCGGCTATCTCGACGCAGCAGGGCTGATCGGCGCGCGGCTGCGCGGTGTGCTGCTGCGCTACACGGGTCGGTTCGTCGGCATCCAGGAGACCCGCGCCCTCCTCGCGCGGATGGAGGCGGGCTACGGCGACCTCGTCAAGGAGGCGCTCCGGGCCGTGCCGGTGCCGCGGGTCGCCGAGGTGCTCCGCCGCCTGCTGGAGGAGGGCATCCCGGTCCGCAACACCCGGATCCTGCTCGAGGCCCTGGCCGAATGGGGTGAGCGCGAGAGCAATCCGCTGCTGCTCGCCGAGTACGTGCGCTCCGGGCTCAAGCGCCAGATCTGCCACCGTCACGCGAACCCACACAAAGTGGTTGCTGCCTACGTGCTGGAGCGCGAGGCCGAGGAAACGATCCGCTCCGCCGTGCGCGACACCGCCGTCGGCCCCTACCTCGTGCTGGACGAGCGGGCCTCGGAAGCGCTGCTCACGCAGATGCGCCGCATCCAGGAGAAGGCCGGCCTGCGTACGGGCGGCGGCGAGGCCGGGCGTCCGGTCCTGCTGGCCTCCATGGATATCCGCCGTTTCGTGCGCGGGTTCCTGTCGCGCAACGGCGTCGGGATCCCGGTGCTGTCGTATCAGGATCTCGCCGACGAATTCTCCGTGCAACCGGTTGGCTCGATCAGCTTGGCCCGCGGGACGGCCGGCAAGGAGCCGGCCCGCGCACCCGCCCAGGTGCCGCCGCGACCCGAGACCTTGGCGGCCGCGAGCTGAGGCTGGGCCTCGCTCAGGTCGCCGTCAGCATGAGCCGCCAGGATCGTTCCGTCGAAGCGACGTCCGGGCGCCACACCCCCAACCCGGAGACCGACGATGGCCTCACCCGCTCCCGTCGCCCCGCGTCCGGCGCAAACCCCGGCAGGGTCTGCGCCGGACGAAGCCGGCGAATCGCACCGTTTCGAGGCGGTCCGCGCCGACCTGGCGCCCGGAAGGCCGGCCGGCGCGAACGAGAATGCGCCGGCCGAGGCCCCAGACGACCGGGTGGACGACGGTTCCGGCGTTCGCCCGGACCGTGCGCGCGCCATCGCCAACTGGGTGACGGAAGAGTCCGACCACAGTGGCGGCTGGCTCGGGATCGGTGGCACCGAATCGACCGCCAAGGTCCGCGACGCGCTCGGTAGTCGGTCCGCCCTCGGGCCGCTCGACGCCGCCGAGCAACGTGTGCTGACCGACCGGCTGATCGACCGCTGGGAGGTCGGCCGCGGCGACGGCGCGAGCGGGCCGAGCCGCCTCGTGGCCGCCCTCGCCGATGCCCCCGAGAGCCGCGCGATCGTCGGGGAGCGCCTCGCGGCCCGCGCGGCACGGACCGGCGCGGAGGCGCCCGATGCCGCCAAGCCGGACGAGAGTTGGACCAGCCGCGCCCGGGCGGACAGCTACGCCCGCAGCGCCGTCGCCGCTGCTGGCCCCACCGACGATCCCGCGGCCGCGGCGCGGCTCGGCGCGATGGCGGAGCGGCTCAGCCCCACGGAGGCCGGCGGCTTCGCGCAGGCGCTCGCCGACGGGGGCGCGCGCATTGGCCATCGGAGCGACGACCTCGCGCGGGTGCTCGATGCGGTCAGCGCCGGACCGCCGAGCGCGGCCCGCAGCGCCTTCGTGCAGAACGCCTTCGCCCGCACCGAGGCGACGACCTACTCGGATGCGGGCCTCCAGCGCGCCATGGGTCAGGCGCTGGCGCGCGAATGGCACCCCGACGAGCCGGCGGCGGCCGCGCGGGACAGGGATCGTCTCATCGGCCTCCTGGCGACCGACCAGGGACGGCGGCTCCTGGGGCAGGCCGACACGGACGGGCCGAGCCTCGCCACGCGCGTCAACGCCCTCGCAACCGTGCGCGTCGACGCCGCCCTCACCGGCGATGTCCTGCGACGGACCGACGATCCCTGGACGAATCCGGCGGTCCTGTCGCCCACGGCGCAGGCGAGCGCCCAGCAATACCTGACCCGCCGGGGCGACACGCCAGTGGCGCTCTCCGGGAGCGACCTCGACAATACCGTCGGCACCGCGATGGGTTTGGCTCCCGCGGTTCCCACCGGCACCGATCCGGCACAGGCTGAGGCGGCGGCGGCCCGCGGCCAATTCAACTATTTCGGCAGCGGGGATAATGCGGAGCCGGTCAAGGCGGTCGCCGACCAGATCCGGGCCGTGACGGGCGATGGGACCGCGGCCGTCACCGTGCTGCCGGTGACCTATTCCGACGGCAAGACGGGGCCCGTGCAGATCCCGCTGTTCCGCGTCACCGACCCCACGGGTGCGGAGCGCTACGTCGACAACACCGGACGCCTATACGAGGATTTCGCGGACTGGCGCGCCAGCAACGTCCTGCCGCCCGGAACCCAGATCTACCCGGCCGACGGGCACCTGCGCGCCGGCGTGGACGGCCGGGTCGCCCTCGGTCAGGACAACACCCCGAAGACCGTCGACACCTTCGGCGAGCAAGTCGCCTCGGTGGCGGACAAGGCAGCGCTGGTCGGCGGCATCGTGGCCGGCGGCGTGCTCATCGTCGGCACGGGCGGGCTCGCGACGCCGGTCGTGGCGGCCGCCGGCGCAGTCGCCGCCGGGGCCGGCGCCTGGGGCGCCTATCGCAGCGGCAGCGCCCTCGCCGACCGGGGCGAGCATGGCCAGTCCCTCGACCCGGTGACCGACAGCGCGGCCCGCGGGCTGTGGCTGAACCTCGGCGCGAGCGTCGCGTCGGTCGGCGCCTTCGGCAGCGCGGCGCGTCTGGCGCAGATCGGGCGCGCGGGCGAGGCGGTCGCCCCGCTCGAGGCCTCGCTGCACGGCTATGTCCAGTCCGGCGCCTTCGCCCTGGACACGGCCTCGGTGGCCAACCAGGGCCTTGAGACGGCGCGCAACTGGAACGCCATGACCGGTGGCGAGCGCGCCACCTCGATCCTGCAGATGGGCTTCTGGGGCATCGGAGCCGGCGTCGGTATGCGCGCGTCGGGGACCCGCAACCCCGGGGACATGTTCAACCCGATCACGGTGCGCGACAATCTACTGGCTGCCAATCCCCCGGGCGTCCGGGCCGACCCGGGTCTGCCGGGCAACGCGGTGCGGATCGACTACGACGCCGCCACCGGCGTCGTGCGGGGGATCCGGCACGGGCCCGACGCCACGCCGGCCGATATCAGCCTGCACCAGCGCACGGCGCAGAACATCCAGCGCAGCCTCACCCTCGAAGGGCAGGTCGCGCGCCTGTTCGGCGGCGACGGCGCTCCGCCGCCCGGTACGGTCGGCTGGGCCGCCCGTCAGGACATTACCAAGGTCCGCGAGCGCCTCGATACCCGGATCCGGGAACTCGACGCGCCGGGCCTCACCGCCGAGGGACGCGCCGAGATTGAAGCGGCCAACGCGATCGACGGGCAGCACCTGGACGCGCTGTCCGAGGAGGTCTCGTCCTATGTCCGCGATCCCGCGGCCGCCACGATCGACGCCCGCAACACCCACCGCGACACGCGGGCGGAGCGGCAGAGCCTTCCAGTCGGCGATACCACGGTGCGGTACGGCCGCAACGAGGCGACCTGGACGGTGAACGCGCTGCACCAGACGGTCCGGGCGCGCGCCGTCCTGCGCGAGATCCCGGCCCACCAGGACCGGCCGCGCGCGGAGAGCGTGCTGACCAGTGCGGTGGGCCGCGAGGGCGGGATCGCCACCCGCGATTTCCCCAAGCGGGACGATGGCGGCCACATGATCGGCTACCAGTTCCTGCACGATCAGGGGCTGATCAACATGTTCCCGCAGAACGCGCAGAACAACCAGCAGATCTACACGCAGTTCGAGTCCGAGATGCGCGGCTGGATCGAGGCCGGCGGCGAGGTCCATGTCGCCGTTCAGGTGAGCGGCGGACAGCGGCTGGCGAACGGCGACCCGCAATGGGGCGGCGCCCGCCCGGACCGGATCGGCCTCCGGTTCGAGGTCGTGAACCCGAAGACCGGGAAAACCGTCTATGCGCAGCAATCGACGATGCGCAATCGCGAGGGCGAGACCTACAACGGCCTCGAGACGGAGATGGCCAGCGGGTCGGGCCGAGCTCCGGAGCCGGCCGAGGTGGCGGCCGAGATGCGCCGGCGACTGGGCTTTTGAGAAGCGGAGACCGTGGACATGCTCGATCAACCGCGGGCAACTGAACTGGTGAACGAGATCGGCTCGATGATCGTCGGGAGCGAAGGTTTTCGCGCCCGCGACTGGCACAGCCTCTCGGTCGTCGTCGTCATGGAGGGGGAGGCCGTGCACCTCTTCGGCTACACCTACGACGCGGCGGGCGAGCCGGAGGCGGGCGTGCCGGGCGATTTCGACCTCAACGACAGGTTCGAGGAGTTGCGGGCGGCGATGACCGAGCCAGGGGGGCGCCCCTGGGTCAGTGCCCTGATGCAGATCAAGCGTTCCGACCGCGGGATCGACATCGACTTCGAGTACGACGATCCAGGCCGCTGGCGGGTGACGCCGGCCAATGTCGAGACCAAGCCGGGTGAGCTGAGGCCACGGTAGGGCGCCGGATCGCGGTGGAGCCTGCCGGCGGTCGCCGTCAGCCCGTCGGGACCGCCTTCCCCTCCTCCTCGGCCTTCTGGGTCATGCTGACCGCGAGGGCGGCCGCGACGACGGCCACCTGTGTCTCCGGCTGGCTCGCGGGGTCGAGGCTCGCGGCGATGACCGAGATGAGCGGGGTCGGTGCGCCGCCGTCGGCCGACATCGCGATGGCGACCTGTGCGGCGAGGAGCGCCGCCTTCGGGACCTCCGGCACCTCGATGGGCGCGTCGTCCTCGCTCTCCAGCACGTAACCGATTCCGCGGACCGTCCGGACCTTCGCAGTGGCGCTCGATCCCATCAGGTGGCCGCGCAACCGGTAGATGCCGACCTCGATCGCGTTTGACGAGACATCGTCCTCGAAGCTGTACAGCCCCTCCTCGAGGACACCTTTGGTGACGGTCTTTCCGGCGCGCCGGATCAGCATCTCGAAGATGCAGGTCTCCCGACGCGGCATGCGCAGGGCCTTGCCGGCAACGCGGACCTCGCGGATCGTCGGATCGAACTCGACATTGCCCGACCGCAGAACGAGATCGAGGGTGGAGGCCGGCCGGCGCAGGACGGCGCGGACCCGCGCGACCAGCTCTTCCAGGCTCATCGGCTTGAGCATGTAATCGTCTGCGCCCGCGTTCAGCCCCTCGACCCGGTGATCGACCGAATCCCGTTCGGCGGTGATGATCAGGATGGGCGCCGTGTTCCCGCTCCGGCGCTGCTCGCGGACCCAGTCGAGCCCGTCCCCGTCGGGCAGCAGGCGGTCGACGAGGATCGCGTCGTACGGGGCGACGCTCGCGGCGTCGCGGGCATCCTCCAGCGCGGTGACGTGATCGACGACGAACCCCTCGTCGCGCAGCGCATCTCCCATCGATCGCGCGCAAGCACGGTTATCGTCGACGACCAGTATCCGCATGGCTGCCCCGAGCGACGTCCGGTTCTGATTATGCGACCGTGACGCGAACGGCTGCGTCGACCGCGCAGCTCTAGGCTTGCAAGATCACGGATTATTGACAGTCATGCTTGTATCATTTGTGCGAAGTCAGACCGAAACGAAGGATTAGTCGACTAATTTTAAGTGATTTCGTGGTTTGACGCGCAGCATCGAGAGCGATGCTGCGCGTCCCCGGACGGGCGGGCGGGTCCGTTCCGCCTGGGGCGTTTCGCCGGAGCGCCATCGGATCATTCTGCGCGACGGCGGGCTGTGCCGCTCAGCCGGCCATCGCCTCGGCGCGGTCGATATAGGCCTGATCGACGGTGTGGCCGCCGCCGGTCGCCCAGGCGCCGCCGTTCTCGTAGATCGTGTTGGAGCCGTCGTTGGCCAACTGGTCGACGACGCTGCCCTGCATGGACTGGTTCACTTCCAGGTTGTTCTTGCCGTCGAAATTGCCGCCGAGCCCGGTCACCTGCATGGCGTTGGCGCCGTTCGTGATGGTCAACGTCGACGAGTAGGTCGCGCCGTTATCACCGCCCGGTACGGTGCCGACCGTGATCTTCGTGCCGTCATCGAGCTTGAAGGTCATGTCCTTCTTGAAATCGAAGTCGTTCTTGCCGTCGTTGTTCGCGTCGACATGAGGGTCACCCGAGACCTTCATCGTCTTGCCGGTCTCGTTGTTGGTCACCGTCCAGGACTCATCTTCCTCGTTGGCCTTGAGAGTATATTTGTCGCCGAGCCGGATCGTAGCCTGACCATCCTTTACCTCGTGGCTCCACACGTCGCTCGTGGCGGCATCGGAGGAATCCGTCCCTGAGGTACCCGCCGTGCCGGCGGGATCGGACGTGCTGCCCGTCTGCAGCGGACCGTCGGTGTTCGCCGTAGCGGCGCCGGCGGACGAACCAGCGGACGAGCTGGAGGTGGGCGCCTGGCTCTGGAGCTTCGACATCAGGTTGGCGATGTCGTCGAGCAGCGCGTTCTTGGCGCTAGCCGGCAGATCCGACTCGGCGACGCGGTCGGCGATCTCCTGGAAGCCGTTCATGAGGTCCTGCGGGCGCGCCGCCGACGGGTCGCTCTGCGCGTCCGCGGGGGCACCAGTCTGCGCGACGCCGAGCGGGCTGTCGGTGTAGCCAGCTTGGCCGGACGGAGCGCTGTCGGCTCCGGCGGCAGCGGCGCCGTCCGGGCCGGTGCCCTGCGCGGCGGCCGCGAAGCCCGCGGCGAAGCCGTCGATGAGCGCGCGCTTCTCCTCCGGGCTGCCGGCGTCGTGCACGTCCGCGAGGAACGATTCGCCGCCGGTTCGGGGGCTCTCGCCACCCTGGCCGATCAGGGCGTTGAGGAAGTTCTGCGCCGCGATCGCGCCGTCGCCCGACAGGCCAGCGCCGGCGAATGCGCCGTTGGTCCCTGAGAGATTCGAGACACCGAGGGTCATGGTCACCTCCGCAATGTGTGGGTTCGGGAGCCGGCGAAGTCCGATGCCGCACGGCGCGGCGCTCCCCGGCGGCGGGAGCGCGTGGCGGGTTAGCCGCCCCGGACGCCTCCGGCCTGGCGCGAGGGGTAGAAAGGTCAGCTTTCGGCAACCTGACGGGGAAGCAGGTCTTCGCGCCGATCACGCACAGGCCCGCGGAGACCCGTGCAGAGAGTTATGGAGATGCCCAGGGCCATTTGGGGCGCGACAATGATGAACCGGGAGCCTCGCGCCGTGGGACGTCTCTCGGCAGGACAGTCAGAATCGGACAGGTCACGTCTCTGTCAGCTTGCCCCGCCAGCCCGAAGCCGGGCCCGCGTCGCCCGGGCGGGATCCTCACGGATGCGATGACGCCGCTGGGCGTCCGGAGAGGTGCGCCATGCCTCAGGTCATCGACAGACCCCAGGATCGGAACACCGGTCGGGCGACGGGGAGCTCAGGCGCGGCGGACGCGGCCGAGCCGTCCTGGGCCCACGCGCTGCGTCGCGCCGCATCGGCCCCGCGCGGAACCGACCCGGCGCCCACGGCCGCGCCCGGGGGGAGGCCACGCACATCACGGCCCAGCCGGGGAAATCCGATCCGATCGCGGCGCACGAGATCGTCGCGCAGCACGTCGTCCGGCCCGGCGATTCGCTCTGGAGCATCGCCCGGCAATACGATCGGCCGTTCCCGGACGTGCTGCGCGCCAACCAGCAGTTTCAGGATCCCGACCTGATCCATCCCGGCGAGGTCGTGCACGTGCCGATGGGGCTACCGCCGCAGTCCGAGCCCACATCGCCCGACCCGGCAGCGCCTCCGGCGGGACGCCCGACACCACCCTCGACACCACCTTCGGCGCCGCCCCGAGCACCGTCGGATACGCCCCCGGAGGCGCCACCCACTGCACCCGCGGCAGTAACTCCGGACGAGTCGGGCACCGCCCCTTGCGGCCTCAACGCTAAATCCGGCTCGGCCTGCTCAGCGAATGCCCATCTGCCCTGCGGAGCCAATCTCGGCGCCGGCACCGCCTGCGGCGAGAACGCCACAGCCTGCGTGACCAAGCTCAGTGCCGGTACGGCCTGCGGGACCAAGGGTACTGCCTGCGGTGGAAATCTCGGGCTCGGTGCCGCCTGCGGGGCGAATTTTGGCGCCTGTGCGGCCAATGCCGGCGCCGGTACCTGTGCGGCTCCAATGAGAGCGCCTGCGGCGGCAATGCCCGTGCGGGGGCCGCCTGCGGTGAGAATTTCGGCGCCTGCGGGGGCAAGTTCACCACCGGGAAGGCCTGCGGCGTCGATGGCAGCACCTGCGGCGCGAAATACAGCGGTCCGAAGCTCTGCGGCGTCGACGGCAACGTAGCCTGCGGCGCAATGGGCAGCGCAGGCCTGTGCGGGGCCGACGGTGGTATCTGCGGCGTCGATGGGACGGCCGCGCTCTGCGCGGCCGATGGCCAAATCTGCGCGACCAATGTCGCGGCCCAGGCCTGTGCCGCGAAGGCCAACGCCTGCGGTGCCGACGCAACGGCCCAGCTCTGCGCAGCCGATGCCCAGGCCTGCGCGGGCAATGCCAGTGCCGAGGTGTGCGCGGCCTATGCATCCCTGTGCGGGGCGGACGCGACGGTGCAGGCCTGCGGTGCCGATGTGGACGGCTGCGCCGCCAACATCAGCACGGAGGCCTGCGCCACGGACGGCAACGCCTGTGCGGCGAATGCCGGCGCCGATGCCTGCGGTGCCGACGCGAACGCGTGTGCCGCCAACGCTAGGCGGAGGCCTGCGCGGCGGATGCCCGGGCCTGCGGCGTCGATGCCAATGCTCAGGCCTGCGCCTCGAACGCCAATGTCTGCGGCGCTAATGCGAGTGCCAATGCCTGCGGCGCCGACGCCAATGCCTGTGCCGCCAAGGTCGGCGCCGACCTGTGCGGCGTCGCGGCGGGCCTGTGTGCCGCCAATGTCGGCGGGATATGCGGCGTCGACCTGCCGCTCGGCGACCCCGTCTCGGTCTGCGCGGTGAACGTCATCCCGCTCCTTCCGTCCTGCTGATCGACCCTGGTCAGGTCGTCGTCAGGTGCGTGAGCTACTCATAGGCGGAGCCCGGATGGCGGAGACGCGATCCGCCCCGGCCCAACCGACGCATCCAGCATCGCAGTTCGGAAAGAGCCATGCCGAGGATCATCGACAGCCCTCGCGGTGGATCGGGCGCCGCGCGACGACCCGCAGCCGGCGACGAGAGCGATCTCCAGCAGGCGTGGTCGCTGACCCTAAAGAATGCCGCGCAGGGCGATCCGCCGCCCCGTGGCGCCGTCGACCCAGACGCCGGCCGGGGCGGCGCAGCCGGAACCGCGAACGACAACATCGTCGCCCATACGGCCGGCACCGGCGACACCCTCTGGAGCGTTGCGCAACACTATGGCCGCCCCTATCCGGACGTGGCCCGGGCCAATCCCGACATCGCCGGCGGCGCCCCGCTGGAAGCCGGTACCCGCGTGAACGTGCCGATGGGTTCGGCCCCCGGCACGAACGACCGGATGGCCGCCGTCTCAAGCCCGCCCTGCGGCGCCGATCAGAGCGTCTCCACAGTCTGCGCCGGTAACACCAATGTCCCCTGTGGCGCCGATCTCGGCGCCGGGGCGGCATGCGCCGGCAACGCGACCGCGCCCTGTGGCGGCAACATGACCACCGGGCGGGGCTGCGCCGGCAACGTCTCGGCGCCCTGCGCGGCGAAGGGCAGCGCCGGCACGGCCTGCGCCGGCAAGGCGAGTGCCTGCATGGCCGACGGGGCCGTCGGCAATGCCTGTGCGGCCGATATCGGCGCCTGCGCGGCCAATGCCGGTGCCGGGACCGCCTGCGCCGCCAAACAATCGGCCTGCGGGGCCAATGCGGGGGCCGGCAACGTCTGCGTCAGCAATTTTGGGGCTTGCGGCGCGAAATTCACCGACGGCAAGGCCTGCGCGGTGGACGGCAGCACCTGTGGAGCCCGGCATAGTACGCCGAAAGCGTGCGTCGTCGACGGGAATCTCACCGGTGCCGGCGGTGGTGGCGGGGCCTGCGCCGCCGATCTTGGCGCCTGCGCGGCCAATTACGAGCTCGGCGCCTGCGCGGCCGATGTCGCGGTCTGCGGCGCGGATGGCGGCCTCGACGTCTGTCCGGCCCTAGCCCAGATCTGCGGTGCCGATGGCTTTGCCAATCTCTGCCTCGCCGATGCCGATGCCTGCGGCGCCCGGGCAGGCGCGGAGGCCTGCGCGGCGGATGTCGCGGCCTGCGCCGCCGACGCCCATGTCGAGGCCTGCGCGGCCGACGGCCAAGCCTGCGCGGCCGATGCCCACGTCGAGGCCTGTGCGGCGGACGGAAACGCCTGCGGTGCCGATGCCCGAATTGAGGCCTGCGGCGCCGACGGCGATGCCTGCGGGGCGGATGCCCATGTCGAGGCTTGCGGCGCGGACGCGAATGCCTGCGGCGCCGACGCGCGGGTCGAAGCCTGCGGGGCGGATGCGGATGCCTGCGCGGCCGACGCGAACGCCGACGCCTGCGGCGCCGATGCCGACGCCTGCGCGGCCAATGCCACCGCCGATGCCTGCGGCGTCGACGCCGATGCTTGCGCCGCCAAGGGCGGCGCCGATGCGTGCGGGGTTGATTCGGGTGCCTGCGCGGCCAATGCCGGCGGCTTCTGCGGCGTCGACCTCGCGCTCGGCGACCCGGTCTCGGCCTGCGCGATCAACATCATTCCCGGGCTGCCGTCATGCTGATGATCGACATGCGCAACAGCACCGCGCGCCTCAGCCTCCCCGAGATCACTGCCGCCGGGCGGCGCTACGTGTCCAACCCGGCGGCCTTCGCGGCCTTCATGGCGGGCCTGCGTCTCGGCCCGGAGATCCTGGCCGAGCCGGAATGGCGCTTCGCCGCCGGAGCGGCGGCACGCTTCACGTTCTTCCGCACGCTGATGCATGCCGGCGTGCCGCGCTTCTACGACCTCCGCCACCTGGAGGGGCTCGGCGGCCGCTTCGCGCTCCGCCTCGCGGGAGCGGGGCGCCACGGCGAATTTACGGTCGTCGCCGTGAACCGGCGGGTGCTCACGCTGTCCGGCCTGCCCCGGGACGACGCGACCGGGCGGCCGGTGATCGACGCCGAGATTCGCGCCGACGCCTTCCTGGCCCTGTGGAACGACCTACTCGCCGAACTTGCGCAGACCACGCTGGAGCGGATCGCCGCTTCCCGCACGGCCCTGCGCCCAGCCGCCTGAGAAAGGACGATCATGCTCGACTTCGACGCCCCTCACACGCCCGCCGATACGACCGATCTCGCGTCGCTGAGCGGCGATCTGGCCCGCGCGGAAGCGCTTGAGGCCGCCGCGCGGCAAACCCTCGACCGCGTGCAGCCCCGCTCCGGGGCACCGGCGACGAGCCGGTTCAAGGTCTCGCGCTACGACATCCCGGTGCGGCTCGCCGACGGCGCCAGCCTGCTGTTCAATGCCCGCACCCGGTCGTTGATCCTGCTTTCGGCCGAGGAGAGCGCGGCCTATGCCGACATGGCGGCCCGCGGTGCCTTCGCCGCCTCCCAGGTTGCCGACCGGCTGCTGCTGCAGGCGCTGCTCGGCGGCGGCCACGTTGTTGGCGAGACTGCCGACGAACTGGCGGCGGTGCGCACGAGCTATGAGGCGGCGCGCGGGGCCAAGGGCGGCCTGACCCTGACGATCGCCCCGACCATGGCCTGCAACTTCGCCTGCGGCTACTGCTTCCAGGGGTTGAACAAGCCCACGAAAAAGATGACGCCCGACGTGCAGAACGCGATCATCGACTTCGTGAAGGCTCAGCGCGACCTGAAATCCCTCAGCATCGTCTGGTACGGCGGTGAGCCCCTGATGGGCCGGGACTCGATCTATCGCCTGTCCGATCTGCTGATCGCATATTGCGACAAGAACAAGATCGCCTACAGCGCTGGCATCGTGTCGAATGCCTGGTTCCTCACCGCCGAGGTCGCCGCGCAGCTCCACAGCCGGCGGGTGAAATGGGTGCAGGTGACGATCGACGGCGACCGCGAGTCCCACGACGCGATGCGGCCGCTGACCTCGGGGGGCCGAACCTTCGACCGCATCCTCGAAAACATCGAGCACACCCTTGACGAGACCGCCCTTTCGATTCAGGCCCGGGTGAATGTCGGGCATCGCAACGTCGACCGCGCCGACGCCATGCTGGACGCGTTCGCCGCGAGGCGCCTCGGCGAACGCGGCAACTTCAACGTCTATTTCGCGCCTATTGAGGCCTCGACACCGGAGAGCGGCAGCGCCTTCGAGGAGCGGCTGTCGCGGGCCGAGTTCAACCGCAAAGTACTGGCCCTCGAAGGCCGGGCCCGCGAACTCGGCTTCGCCGGAATCCAGACGCCGTCGAGCGGCTTCGCCGGGCTGTGCGTCGCCGCCTCGCGCAACGGATACGTGGTCGCGGGCAACGGCGACGTGCACAAGTGCTGGGAGACCGCGCATGATCCGAGCAAGCGAACCGGCAGCATCTTCGAGCCTGACGCGCTGAACGACAGCGTGAATGCCAGTCTCTGGGCGCATTGGACGCCGTTCGACAACGACACCTGCGCCTCCTGCAAAATCCTGCCGATGTGCGGCGGCTTCTGCGCGCACCGCTTCATCTACAACAACCCGGAGGATTCGGCTCTGCCCTGCCCGAGCTGGAAGTGGAACACGGCCGAGTACATCTTCAGCCGCGCCAAAGATCTCGGCGTCGTCACCGCCGACCAGTGGCTGCCGGAGGAATCCACGGTCACGGCGAAGCAGTCCGGCGAGCGGCAATCGCCCGCGTCGCTCCGGGCATCCCAGGCGCGCGTCCTGGAGAAAGTGAGCCGGCAGCACGGCCGCAGCTTCGATCGGGCGATGCTGTTCGCCGGCGAAGCGGCCCTTGAGGTCCGGGATGGGACCTCGCCCACCGGGCCTGTCGAGGCAGTCGAAGCGGCTGCCGCGTCGTGAACGCGCTGAAGCCGCCGTCGGCCTTCGTGGCGGTCGAGCGCTTCGACACGGTTGTGGCGCGCGCTTTCGCGGCCGATCCGGCCACCCGACATACGCGCGACCGCCTGATCGCGGAGGTCCATGCCGGACGGCACGACGCGCTCCTGCTCCGAGCCGCGGAGGGGCTGGACGGCCTCCCGCCGGCGGTCGAGCGCCGCGCCGCCGTCAACACGATCGACTTCGCCTTCGAGCCCCTCGTGCTGCCCGGCCTGTCGGTCCCGCAGGCGCTGGCGTATTTCGAAGCAGTCGAGCGGAGCGTGCAAGTCGGCGAGGCGCGAGGCCTCGAAAGGCCGGGCCCGCTCTGGGTCGATACGGTTCATCACACCTGCGTCTTCTCGGTGCTGTTCCAGTTCGCCGCGTATCTGCGCCGGCACCGGTCCTGTGACCGAATCGTACTGCTGCACCAGGGCACTCGGCCGGAACCGCGGCTCGACGTCGCCGCCAATCTGCTATCCCGGGTGCACGGGCTCGTGCTTCTGCGCGTGCCTCTGCGGGAATCCTGGTTCTCCGTGCTGGCGCGCGCGACGACACCGCAGACGGCGATCTTCTATCTCGTCGATACGCCGCGGGCAGGCTTGTCCGCGCCCCCGCGCCATCGGCCGGCGCAGGTCGAACTCCACGCCGGTGGCGGGCTTCGCCACTCCGTCGACGTGGTCTCGGGTTCGGCCGCCTTCGCGCGCCGGCTGGGGGCGACGCACCTCGTCCTCGACTATCCCGAGCCGGACCGGCTCCGCCTGGCGCCGAGCGATCCGGGTCGGCCGCCGGCCTGTCCGCTGGTCGACTGGGTGTTCTGGCCGGCCCTCGTCCCCGCGGGGGCGGAGGCCGTCACACGCCTGTCGGCATGATCTGGTTGGGCGATCACACAATCCGGAGCCATCGGCCATGATCCGTCAGGTCCAGACCCTCGTCGATGCCTGGAGCGCCGCCTTCAACGCCGGCCGCATCGACGATCTCGTCGCGTTCTACGCACCCGAGGCGCGTCTCGTGCCTCCGGGACGTGCGGTGCTCAGCGGCGCGCAGGCGCTCCGCGGCTATTTCTCGGAGATCCGTATCCAGGGCTTCCGCGATTACCGCGTCGGGATCGAGGACGTCCTCACCGAGGCGGGCATGGTCGTCGCCACCGGGCGGTGGGCGCTGACGGGCCCCGGCCCGGACGGCGTCGAGCACCGCTACGAGGGCAATTGGCTGATCGGGCTGGCTGCGGCCAATCCCGGCAGGGTCGTTGTCCAGATGTGGAATTGAGTACCTGTCGCCCGGACGGCGGCGCAACGGGGAACCACGATGCGACAGGGAAGGTGTGCATGAACCCGATCCGCGAGTCCGGCCCCAAAGCAGGCGACCGCGGCCCCGCCCCGGCGGTCCGCGCGGGGCCGGATCTTGGTGGGATGCGCGCCTTCGAGTATCGCTCCGCGCGGACATGGATGGGTCTACCCCTCGTTCACATCGTCTACGGGCCGATCTGGCTCACCGGCTTCCGGCCGGCCTGCGGGATCCTCGCCGTGGGCAATCTCGCGATCGGCGTCGTCGCGATTGGCGGAATCGCGGTGGGCGGTCTCGCTCTGGGGGGAATCGGCCTCGGCCTGATCTGCCTCGGCGGCATCGCCCTGGGGCTCGGCGTCGGTCTGGGCGGCGTCGCGACGGGCTATGTTGCCCTGGGCGGCGTCGCGGCCGGATTCTACGCCCTCGGCGGTGTCGGAATCGGCGCCCACACGCTCCAGAACGATCCCGGCCTTCTCCATCTGCTCGGCCTTCCGACCGAGCGCTGAACAGGGTCACCGCTGGCGTGAGCCGGAACGCCCCGCGGACGGATCCGCATTGGTCTCGTCGGTCTCGTGATCGGCTTCATCGTCGGGCTCCGCGCCGCGGCGGCGGCGGCCCCAGCCCATGACGTACAGGATCGACCACAGGCCATGAAGGTTCGACCGGTCGCGGCGCCGGCCTCGTAGGCGGTCAACCCGGCGGGCAAGGACAGGGGTGAGCAGCGGCACGGGCTGCGCGGCGAGTCCAGCCTTCTCCGCAGGGAGTGCGAGGATCGCCGGTCCTCCGAGCGCCGTCGGGATCTGAATGCCCGCGGTCAGCGGCACGCTGTTCGCGGCCAGTGCGACCGTGGGAGCAGGGCCCGGGGACAGGGG
This sequence comes from Methylobacterium sp. ARG-1, assembly GCF_001262595.1. NCBI lineage: Bacteria > Pseudomonadati > Pseudomonadota > Alphaproteobacteria > Hyphomicrobiales > Methylobacteriaceae > Methylobacterium > Methylobacterium sp. ARG-1. The sequence goes on along the minus strand of NZ_LHCD01000025.1, from coordinate 66,729 downwards.
CGCCGTCAGAGATCCAGTCGGCAGGCCGGCTCCGCCGTTCCCGGAGGCATCCGGCGCCATCTGCCCTGATGCTGCGGCGTTGGAGGCCGAGGCGGGCGAGGCCGCAGGGTCCGGCCCGATCACCTGCAGCGGATTGGAAGCGGCCTCCCGGCCTGTCGCTTCCATGAAGCCCAGGTGCTGCGGAAAAGCGGAGGCTGTCGACGCTCCCGCGAACGCGGCGGTTGCGACGGGGAAGGGCTGGATCCCTGTCGATGCTGCCGCGCCATCCGAATTGGCCCTGACGTCTGTCTCCCTAGGGTTCGCCGGCATCATGGCGGTCCGGGCGGAGATCGGGATCGGCGCAGGGTGGGCCGGCGCGGTATCACCTGCACCGGCTGCCTGAATCGGCGGCTGCGGCTGCCCCGGAGTCGAAACGGCCTCCGCGGAACTCACTTCGGCGGCGGGCAGTGTCTCCCGGCTGACCTCGGCAGGCGGCGAGTCAGTCGCGGTCGGCCGCGCCGCGGACCCGGCGAGAAATTGCGGGATCATAGCTTGGACACGCGCCATGGCTTGGGTCGCGTCGTCGGGCGAACCCGGCCTCGCCTCCGGCGGGAGTTCGGTCGGCTGTCCCGTCGGCGGGCTCGGCGCGGGCGCCGCCGAGGCCGATACGATCGATGCGGCCCGGGACAAGCCGGCATCCGTTCCAGCTGGCGCGGGCATAGCCGAGGCAGGCGCCGTCACTCGGAGCGCCTGTTCCACCGGACGCATGACGACGACGAGGCCGGCGGCCCCGACCACCGCGCCCCCCGGAACCTCCTGCCGCGCCATACCGTCGTTGACCAGGCTGTCGCCCGTCAGAACGGAACCGGAAACGGCTGATCCGGGACCGCGGGCCGTGCCGGCCGGGCCCTGCGCGCTGCTGGTTGCCGCTGCCATTCCGCCGGATGCGGCGCCGGAGCCCGACTCCCGACCAGCCATCGTTCCCGATTGATCTGCCCCGATCCGCACGCCGATACCTGCGACAAGACCGGCACGCGGGCTTGGTCCACCCGTCGCTTGAGCGTTGAACATGGCGCCTGCCAGAAGGCCCGCCCGCATCGCGCCGGTATCCGCAGAGGCAGCGGTCAGCCGCGCGGGCGCTCCCGAGGCCGTCGGGAGATCCGCACCGTGATCGGCGGACAGCGGGCGCATCGGCCCGCCATCCGCCTGTGCTTGGCCCCGCAAGCCGGCGGTCTGACCTCGCGCCGGATCAAGGTCGGTACCGCCTTCTTCCGGCGGCATCACGGTTCCGCCTGCTCGGGGGCCGAGAGATAGATCTAGACCGAGCTTCACCGCGAGCCCAACGCCCACCGACAGGCTGAGCCCCGCGCCGACGTCCAAGCCCGAATCGGCCGCGAGGCCCAGCTCTAGACCAACGTGGTCGACGACTCCTGCGGTGCCGCCCGGCTGCGCCCGATCCGCGGATGGCTGGGGGGCGGCGAAGGGGGCGGCGCGTCCGGGGTCCTGGCCCGGACGATCCGCGCCGGCCCAGCTGATCGCCGGGCCGAACGCGTTGATAGTTGTCCTGATCGGGAAGGTCATCGCGCCCCCCTTCAATCCCGAAGCGCGAGCATGCGGACACAAGCTGACGGCAAGCTGTCTGCTCGATGATCGGCCGAAGATCATGCATCCGGATCTTACGGCTCGATATCGACTGTATCCAGATTGTGACAGTCATCGGGGTCGATGTCCGACCGGTCCGTATCGTTATTGGTCTGTCACATAAGCTCTACAGGAGTTCCACCGTGTCCAGCGTGGACGGGGGGGTCGATGCAACTGGCTAGCGAGCGCCTCGACGCGTTGCGGGTGATTCACTCGCTGCGCGACCGGTCCGACGCTTCTTGATCGTCAAGCTTGACGATGCGGTCCTTCGCACGGCGCGTTAGAAGTGGAATGGCCGCCCAGATTTTGGGAGGCGCCGCGCTGGTTCTTGCTGCCTTGACCGGTGTCAAGGCGGAACCTGCGGCACCGGGCATGCGTGCGCCGCCGGCTTGGCCGCACAACGCCACGGCCGTCGAGAGCTCAGCCCAGTTCAAGCCTAAGACAGCCTGGAGCGCTGGAGCGGGAACTCAATCGCAGTTCTACCCGAACGCGCCTGAGGCGGCGCGGATCTCTCCGTCGCGGGGTCGCGTTCAGCTCAACGTGTCTCGCGGCCAGACCCTCCGCTTGGGGCGTCCAGCCGCCTCGATCTTCATCGCTGATCCGACCATCGCGGACATACAGACGCCCTCGAATCAGGTCGTGTTCGTCTTCGGCAAGAAGCCAGGGCGCACCAGCTTGTTCGCCCTCGACGATGCCGGCGACCCGATCGCCGAGTACGGCGTCTCCGTCACCCAGCCGATCGAGGAGCTGCGCAGCCTGCTGCGCAACGAGGTCGGCGACTACCGCATCACCGTCGCCTACACGCCGAACGGCGCGGTCCTGAGCGGCAATCTGCCGAACGCCGCTCTCGTGGAGACCGCGAAGGCGCTCACCGCGCAGTTCCTCGGCCAGGGGGCGACTGTGACGAACCGTCTGCGCGTCTCGGGCGCCCTGCAGGTCAATCTCCAGGTGCGGGTGGCAGAGGTCCGCCGCAGCGTGCTCAAGGAGTTCGGTATCAACATCAATGCCAATACCCGAGCCGGGCCGGTCGGCTTCACGGTCGTTTCCGGCGGCAACTCGGCCTCCGCCAACGCGCAGCGTGTCACGGGTCGCACGAACTCGGTTGGGATCAGCTACTCGGACGGCGTCAACAGCGTGTCGGCCACCCTCGACGCCCTGGCTGAGGACGGCTTGGTGTCGATCTTGGCCGAGCCCAACCTGACGGCAATCTCGGGTGAGAAGGCGAGCTTCCTCGCCGGCGGCGAATTCCCGATCCCGATCGCCCAGGCGCTCGGTCAAACCTCCGTCCAGTTTCGACGGTTCGGGGCGAGCCTGGAATTCCAGCCGACAGTGCTTTCGAACAACCTGATCAACATTCATGTCCGCCCGGAAGTCAGCGAGCTGACCCCGGCCAACGGCGTCGAGTTGAACGGCATCAGCATTCCGGGCTTGACCACCCGCTCGGCCGACACTGTCGTGGAACTGGCGAGCGGCCAGAGCTTCGCCATCGGCGGCCTGATCCGAAAGAACTTCGCGACGAATATCGGCAACCTTCCGGGACTCGGCGACATCCCGGTGCTCGGCGCACTGTTCCGGTCCAGCGCCTTCCAGAAGGAGGAGACCGAGCTGGTGATCATTGTCACGCCCTACATCGTGCGGGCGGCGAACTCGCCTCAGGCACTGGAAGCGCCCACCGATCGGATCGCGCCGCCAACCGATGCTGGCCGCATCCTACTCAACGCCCAGTCGAGGACGCCGGCCGGTCGTCTGGCGCCGCGCAAGGGCTCGGTGGGCATCACGGGCGATGCGGGGCTGGGCGTCGAATGAGCACCTGGGACCGGATCCTATGGCCGCGCGTGCTTCTTGCCGCCCTCGCCGTCACGGTGCCGGCGGCATGCACACCCGTCGCCGCGCCCGCGGACCTCGCGGCCCTACCGCCGGGCTCGACGCCGGCCGTACCGCCGGGCTCGACGCCGGCCGTACCGATCTTGGTCTCGCCCCCCCCGGTCCTGCAGATCGTCGACCCGCCCGTCGAGCCCGGATCGCCGGTTGCGGTGGTGCGCGGCGAGCCCCGGCCCGTCGTGTTCTACCAGCAGCCTGACCGAATCTCGCCACCCGGAACGCCGCTCGTTCTGCCGCCACCGATTCCCCGCGGCGACCGTCAGGAAACGCTCGTCGAGGGGGTGCCAACGCGCCTCGTCGTCGGACGCGGCGCTCTGTCGATCAGCCGGTTCCATGCTGCCCTCAACCAGATCGGGCGCGGTCGGCTCGACGCGCTGCACCTCGAGCTTCATGGCGGTGCCCGGACCGGCGCCGTCGCCGCAGCGGCGCGCCGCGCCGGCATCGATCCGCTGAAGATCCGTGTCGCCCCCGAGTCGGCTGGAGGTCACCAGGTGGTGGTGATCGTGACCCGCTTCGTCGCGACGGCACCGGTCTGCCCGTCGCTCGCGATCATCGGGCCCTCGGCCAACGAAAACGATTTCGAGCCCACGCTTGGCTGTTCCAGTCGCCGCAACCTCGCTGCGATGATCAACGACCCCGCGGACTTGCTCAAGAACGACGCGGTCGTCCCGAGCGACGGTGCGCGTGCTGGTGCGGCGATCGAACGTTACCACAACCCCTCGGGCAACGGGCGCTCCGGCGGCCGGTCGGACGGCTACGGCCCGGCTGCGATCGATCCTGGATCCGCGCTCGGCTCCGTCCCCGGCGTCCTCGGGCCCGGAGGGCCGGTCGCGCACTGAGCGCCGGAGTCGTGCGGCCGCGGAACGGCCGCGCGAACGCCGCCCAACGAGTTTCCAGGCGATCAATCAGGCAATAGAGACACGACAATCAGCCGGGGTGCACGATCCGCGGCTGCGTGAGCGGCCAGTCAAGGCGCAGTATCGGAGGAAATAGAGGCGTCACGGCGCCCATGTTGCGACCTTCCGCATCCTGGAACAGCGTGTCGTGCCGGAGGAACGTCGGTACGACGCACGTTGCAGGCGTGCGTCCGCGGCGGAACAGGTGCACCTCTCAGAATGGATCGTAGCGCAGCGAGGTCAGGCCGGTGACGAGGTGGTTTGAGGGCTGGATAGCGGATGTGCCCCAGAACGCGTCGCGCTCGGTATAGGAGACCTGCGCTCCCGCCACGAGGCGCCCGTAGCTCCACTTATACAGCCGCACCAAGTTGAGCGCTGAAACGCCGCACTTCATCAAAGCACGTCCTGCAAGGGACGCCCATCGGCCCGGTTTAAACTCTTCCCCCGAAACTGGTGCCGGGTCGGTGGGGCTTACGTGTCTGCACTGGACGGCGGACTGCCTCGTGATCGAGGAAGGCAGTTCGCAGGCGTTCCCGATCTACTGCTTTGGGTGAAACCGGGCGGTGTACTCCTCGCGCAAGGCAGCGAGCTGGCCCCGTCGTTCGAGCGCCTGAACGCGTTTTTGCCGGAGCATTGTGAGCAGCGCTTTGGCCCCTGGCTGGTCGGACAGCTCCGTAGCCGCTTCCGCCAGTTCGTTCGCCCAAGCCTCGATGGAGATGATGCCGTCCGCCAAGGCTTCCATCTCCACACGCATCGCCTTGCGCTCGTTCGAGGCACTCATCCTTGGACGGGGAAGCCCATGATGACCGCCGTCATGATCATCGTCCGCTGGAGCCCCGGTGTCGTAGCTTCGTCCACCAGGAGCTTCTTGGTCTGTGGATGCATCTCAATCGCCTTGGCGACGGCGATCCGCTGGCCGGATTTGAAGGCGAACGGCTCGGCGTTCTCGTCATTCAGGTAGGCGGCCGTTGCAGCCTCAATCTCGTCGTCTGTGACCTCGGACTTGCGGCGCAGGTCGCCGACGCGGGGGATCTCTTTGGCCATGGTGCCGAGATAGCGTGCATCGCCCTGGGGATCGAGGAGAAGGTGGGGTGAACCTGCGATCCTCTCATGTCACGTGGTCCGGATGCAGGGAAGGTATCCCGGAGTAATTCGCCGGCGCCAAAGGGCAGCCCGTATGCGCTCTTCGATGGAAGAACCGAGGTTGTCCAGTCTTACCGACAGTTTTGATCATGATCGGGCCGTGACAAGCTGGGCATCGCTTAAGCACGGTGAGATGAATACTCAGTGCCTGGTCCAGACCGATGATTTGCCAGAAGCCGCCTATCTTCGCCTCACAGATTTGTGACTCAGGTTGTGGCATAGGGCTAGGTAGATTTAAACACTACTGACAACGGCGCAACAAAAAGACCCGACCTTGCGATCGGGCCAGTGGGATCCCTTTGCACGGGGACATCAAGATCGGAGCTTTGGAGAAATCCGATCTTGATCTGGAGAACTAGAAGTCCCGCTGAACGCGGAAGCGAACCTGAGAGACCGAGTCCTGTGTGGTCGTCCGCGGCACGAAGGTGCCGGCGTTGATGCCCGCGACGTTGGCGTAAGCAGTCGGGCTCTTGTCGCGGTCGATCACGCGGCCGTTCTTGAGACCGATCTGGGTGTAGAAGCCCTCGACACCGATATCGAGGTCCTTCACCGGCGACCAGATCAAGCTCGCACCGGCGACGAACTGGTAGGTGTCACGCAGGGCTTCGCTGAGGTTGAAGAAGGTCGTGCCCGGCGTACCAACCGCGTTCACACCGAAGGAGTTGGCACCGGCCGGGTTGGTGAGCGCGAAGGCAGCGCCCTGGGCGAGACGGGCACCGGAGCGGTAGTCCATCTCACCGTACGACCCGAAGAAGGCCGAGCGCCACTCCGGCGTCCAGTAGTGCAGGTACGAAGCCGTCGCGGTGAAGCTCGTCGACTGCTCCATCTGTCCGCTGAACGGATTGATCGTCGCGTCAGCAAAGTACTGGGCGAACTTCTGACCCTGGATCGTGGTCGCATTCTGCGAATAGCAGCCGCTGTAGGCGCAGTAACCGGTGTACATCTGCGAGCCAGAGCCGTAGGCGCCCTGCAGGTACAGGGCGTCGCCCGGCGCGATGAACGGCGTGTTGATCTTGATGCCGCCCTGCACCGCCCAGCCGTAGGAGTTGCTGGTATGCGGGATGCTGATGTTCGAGCCGGTGCCAGTACCCGCACCATTGGCGACGTTGCCGACGTTCAGCTCATGTACGGCAGCCGAGACCTGAGCCGAACCCCAGGCCTGATCGAGACGCAACGCGCCGACGAAGTCGGGCATGCGCGAACGCTGGATCACGTCGACGAAGCTGAACCGCGTCGGCGCCCCACCGGTGTAACCGATGAAGACAGGAGCCGGGGCGTTCGTCTGGGCGAAGTTCGCGATGTTGGCGTTACTCGTGACGCCGCCGGGGTTGTTGGACGGCGAGAAGATCGGGGTCCGGCGGAAGACCGGGTCTTCGACCGACAGCGTGGCTGACAGGCCGTTGCCCAGGGTCGCCGTGTAGGCGAGCAGGTTGGTCGAGGCGATGTCGGAGCCGAGCGTGGCGCCAGCGAACTCGAAGTCGTGAGCGTAGAAGTCGAAGAACGAGGAGGCGCGACCGGCGGTCAGGCCGGCGAACTGGATGAACGCCTTGTCGACGTTCACAAATTGCTGGGCGCGGCCGAACTGGTCAATTCCGAGAGCCGGGAAGGCTTGGCCGATGCGCTGCTGGGTGCCGGAGGTGCCGACGCCGGAATAACCGGTGCGGGAACCAGCATCGAGGCGGACGAAGGCGCGCAGGGTGCCGTAGGCGGTCTGGGTGCGGGCATCGAGGTTGATGCGCATCCGGCCCTGGTAGCCCGAGGTATCACCAGCGTTCGAGCCGTTCTGGCGCGAGTAGCTGGTCTGGTAACCGCCCTCGAACCGGGCGCGGCCGGAGAGACGCAGGCAGGTATCCGTACCGGGGATGTAGAAGAAGCCGGCGCCGTAGGCCGAGCAGACGCGGACGTACTCGATCGGGACCGCCTTCTTGACCGAAAGGTCGGCGGCGTGGGCAGCACCGACCGCCGCGAATGCAGCAGCCGAGCTCAGCATTGAGCTCTTCAAGAACCTCATCGATAACCCCAAAGCTTCGAGACCGTTGGCATGACAGCGTCCAGTTTATCTGGATCTCGCCACTCGACTTATTGCGACCCACTTTATCAGTGGGCTCCAGCAGGCTCACAGCTCCGTGAAGCGCGCCGAGACGGTCTATGCCCCAAAGATGAGATCGAGCAAATGCCTTTCTCTTGGAAGGCAGCAATCTAATGATAGGCGTTGCATATACGCAACCAGCCGGCAAAATACTTGTTTATGGTCTTAAATTTCAATCCCATGCTTCTAAGTCGGCGAAATATAGCTAGGCAACGCGTCAAACTACGAACTGGCAGTCGCGTAGCGTTCGAGCTTGGGCCTCAGATGCGCGGTTTGGGCATCCTCGCTGGCGAGTAGGTGCAGGCAAAGCCTGTCTCGTCACCGTTGCCGTGTTCGGCTGCCACACGTTGGTGGGCCCGGCATCTGTAACGCAACGTGGTTGGTCCAGACTGCGGACTGAGGCGTCCAGGAACGCCACGCGTGCTGATGACGTCCGGAATGGTGCGGCGGACGCGGGCTACCAGTTCACCTGCCCAACGCGGAGTCGTTTGATCATGGCCAGCGGCTGGGTGCGCGCCTTCGTCTCTGTCGGGAGCGGGGTGTCGGAGCGCTGTACCAGCTTGCCGTGCTTGCGGATCGCCCAATGGTAGCCGCCCGCCTCGCGCTGCGACGGGACGAGTTCGAAGGTGAACGGCTGGAGTGTTTCGGGTTCGCCCATTTCATAGGTTCTCAAGAGCCCGGTTCAGGCCGGGAGGACGTGCAGCATGCCGCCAATCGCACCGAGCACCCCCATGCCGGTCAACCCCATAGCGATATACATCCGCATCCGGCTTTGATCGGCTGACGCCGGGCGGCTTTCATCGAGATAGTCGGACCAATCAACCACGGGTTCCCATCGGGTTGCACAACCAGAGGGCGCGTCCCCTATGCCTGTGACACGACGGTGAGATGACCTTGGCCGCGTTGATCGGCTCGTCGGCGAACCGGCACTACGAGCCCTCCGTTCGACTTCACCCTGCGGGTGTTGCCGTGGTGCCTGGAAGCTGGCCGGACCCGTTGGTCGTCCGGCAAGCCATAGCGAGTTCGCATCGGAGATCGTCGCACTGCGCATCGACCAAGTCGGGCAGGATATCCTCGTCGCACTCGTCGATGGCCGCGATCAGAACTAGACCTGCGGCCGTCGGCTGGAACTCAACCAAGACCTCTCGCTCGGCGTAGGGGTCGTGCGGGTCGAGGCAGTAGTGCTTGGGCATGATCCGCTCCCGGTGAGCCGGTGAAACGGCGCGGTGCGTCTCATATGTCCGCGCTGCGACAATCGAACGACATGCCCCGCTGGCCTGCTCAGGCCACTCAGTGAGCCTTCTGGCGGTTGCGATGGGCATCCCCACGCCGGTCCTTCTTCTTCCGCGTCACGGGGAGCGGCGTCTCCCCATCCCCGGAGGCCCGTTCGCTGAGCGCAAAATCATGCAGTCGCTGCGCACGTTCCACGTCGCCGTCCACGGCGCTCGTGAGGGCGTAGAAGGCAGCCCGCACGATGTCCTTCTTGGACGCCTTGGGGTGCTTCTCGCGCACTGCGGCGACCAGTTCCTTCCGCTTGATCCCTGGTCCGGCCAGCCCCTGCAACGTACCAGCGAGTTCTTCGATTGAAGCCATCATCATTCCTTTAGCCGACGAATATTCACCCGGCTCACATGCATTAGGCGCACGAGTTCGCCGGTCTCTGGTTGAGAAAAGCACCGCACGCACGCGGTACTCCAAGCGCGACGTGGCCTTCTAACCCATATTACGGTTGTGTGACACGGCCACACCTTGGGCTTATCGATCGCTGCAGCTTGTCTAGTCTAGCATACAACCATATTTGGCCGCTGTTCCTTTCCTAGCCCGGAACCTACTTGGCGCCCTGCCGGGGTGTGGCACTCCGATTTTGCCTGCTCGTTCAATCCTTGGGCTCGCCTATCCCGATTTCGGCCAGCATCTCGCGTCCGGTCTGCGTTAGGAACCACAGCTTCAGCCCAGCCTGCCCGCGCATTTGGCGCTCCTCGACCAGCCCAAGATCCCGCAGCACCGGCATGACGCTCGGGTGCGCCCCGTGCCGCATGCCCTGTGGGTACAGGGCGCAGGCGCGGAGAGCTTTTAGCTGAAGGCCGCGAAGCGGGGCTCGGATCTCGGAGGGCATGGTGCGGAGCTATGGTGAGCCGGTGGCCGAGGCCAACCCGTCACCGCGTCTCGACCCACAGCAGCATCAGCGCAGCCATCGCCATCAGCGTCCCGAACAGCAAGAACGTCAGGAAGTCGCGGCGTTCGATCGCCCCTTCACCCAGCGCATGGTCGAGCATCGCGGCTGCCACTGAACAAACGGTCACCCCGGAGACCAAGATGGAGGCGAACAGGATCCAGCCGGGGAGGGTCTGAAGCATGGAGCCGAGCTACTGCACCAGTCCCGGACCGTCTACGAGGCCAAGGCGCAGGGCGAGCGTCAAAAGGTCGTCGTGCGAGACCCACTCCCGGCCGTCGATCTGCCAGTGCTCGAATTTCTCATCTGGCTCGATGGTATGGCCATGTGCCTGCAAGGCCACGATGGCTTCGAGCGTCGGGTCGTAATTCTCGGTCATGCGACTGGGCGGATGCAACGATAATGCGGCAGCGAGCTTCGGTAAGGCGCTCCTCGTCCGTCTGCTCAGGCATGTGTCGACGATCCCCTTCTCGACGGTCGTGCGCGTGGTCGCCGCGTCCAGACCGAGCCCACGGGCGAAGCCGTCGAGGCGCCGCATCATGTGCTGGACCGCCCCGCGCTCGTGTTCGGTGTTCGGTGTTCGGCGAGCCGTTCACGGCTCGTCCTGCCATTGTCGGGCGGCTTCAACTGCCTCCGCATCGACGCGTGCAGCGATCATCTCGATGCTGCTCGCAAGAGCGTCAGCGGCCTCCCCGTGTTGCTCGGCCCCTTCTGCCACGGTCCGACAGAAGCGAGCGGCGTGCCTCAGTCCCTCGGCATGCGCTGTATCAAGCGCCGACAGCACCGCATTGACGGCGCTGTCGCGCTCGCCAGCATCGCCCTTTAGATGTGGAAGCAGGAAAGCCACGAGGCGGACCTTCCATTCGGCACCTGCTTCAAGAGCGCCCATGTTTACCCTTTCACCGGATGCGCCAACAAGATCGCGGATTTGACCGCGGCTCGCTTGCTGCCCGGTCTGGCTGTCGGCTCCTTCAGGGTGGCCGTTGCGTGACGATCTGCCTTCACGGCTGCGGTGAGGTCGATGATCGAGCCGGAAGCCAGCTCGAACGGGCCGGTCTTAAGATTGGCGAGCACCGCGTCGACCGCAGCGCTCACTTGCTCATCGGTAACCTCTTTCGACTTGACGAGGTCGGATACGGTCGGGGTGCTGGCCATGCCGGAGAGCTACTGTAGCCCGCCGGGAGCGTCCATCGCACCGGCCGGGCGGCCATATCATCACGGCTCGCCCGGCCTCGCGCAAAGCCCGACCGCGTCCGCGGCCGATCTTCCTGAAATGGGGACGGAGGCGATCGCGGGGAAGCGACAGTGTGTCTCCAACGCTCTCGCGCCGCGGTGTCTCATCCGGTTAAACGTCCGATTGGACCAACGTGTCGAGCCATAACGTACCTGATGCGAATAGGGCGCCGCAGCCGTCACGATGAACGTCCGCTATGAGGTGGCTGTCCGCGGCTCCGTGAATGACCGGGATGGGCGCCAAGCGGCCGGTCGGAATTGGCCGAGGGTGGCCACGTCGAAGGCCGCAAATCCAGTTCTCAGAAGGCCGTCAGTTCTTCGGTACCTTCTCCTTGCCCTTGCCTGGGTTCGAGGTGTTGACGAGCTCGGGCGACTTCTGGGCGCGTAGGGTCTCCGCCTGCGCCTTCGTGTCGATCCGCTTGGTGCGCGTGAGCGGCTCCAGCTTCACGGCCGCGCCGGTCTTGATGGCCTGTAAGATACCTTCGAGCACGCGCACGTCCGCATATCCCTCCTCTCCGTCCGGTTCGGGATCCTTGCCGTTCAGGATGCAGTCCGAGAAGTAGTGCAATTCGCCGCCGAAATGGTCGGTGTTCTTGAAGCTCTCGTGGTTTTTGCTCTCGCCCAGCGTGACAGTGCGCTCCAGCGGCTTGCCGTACATAAAGCCGGGGTTCATCTCGACGCTGCCTTTCGTGCCTACTACCGCGTAGGTGTCGAGCGTGTTGCCCCAGTAGGACAGCACGAACTGTGCCAGGCGGTTGCCAGGAAAGCGCAGCGTGACCGCGACCGTATCGTCGAAATCACCGAGGCCCGCCTCCGGGTGGCGAATACCGATGGCCGAGACGACTTCGGTCGGCTCGTCCTCGAAAACGTAACGGGCCGCGTTCACTGGATAGGGGCCCATGTCGAAGATTGGGCCCGCCTCGACTCCGTTCTTCGCCCGGTGGTTCTCGGGCGAGACCATCTGGATGAAGGTCGAAGTGAAGGTCAGAAGCTCGCCGAGCTTGCCCGAGCGGATCAGGTCGATGGTCGCGAGGGTGGCCGGCTCGAAGTGCAGGCGGTAGGCCACCATCAGCTTGGCGGATGAGGTCTCCTCCACCTCTAGGATCTGGCGGCACTTCTCGGTTGAGACCTCAAGCGGCTTCTCAACCAGCACGTGGATGCCGGCCTTGAGGGCCGGGATCGCGAACTCGGCGTGGCGCCAGTTCGGCGTTGCGAGGTAAATCGCGTCGATCTTGCCCGAGGAGAGGAGCTCCCCGAACTGCTCATAACTGTAGCTGTCGGTGACGCCATACTGCTCGCCGACGCCGCGCGCCTTCTCAGGATCACCGGTGACGAACGCAACCACCTCCGAGTTGCCGGTGTGCTTGACGCCCGGCAGCATGGCCTCCTGGGTGATATCGCCGAGTGCGACGAAAGCGTAGCGGACCTTTTTGCCCGAGGTCAGGCCGAGGGCGGAAGCAATACTCATGGAGGTCTCCTGAAGTGGGACGGCCGGTGGCACGGAAGGAAGCGTTTGGGATCAAGGTTGGCGGGGTCAGGGGCCGCCGCGGCCGCCGACGGCTCCGAAGACCTGGCCGGTGGAGTAGCTCGCTTCATTCGAGGCCAGCAGCACGTAGATGCCGGCGAGTTCCGCCGGCTGGCCCGGGCGCCCCATCGGGGTATCGGCGCCGAAGTGCGGGAGCGTGTGGGGTAGCTTGCCGCCGCTGACCTGCAGCGGTGTCCAGATCGGACCCGGTGCTACGGCATTCACCCGGATGCCCTTCGGCGCGAGCTGCTTGGCGAGGCCCTTCGAAAAATTGGCAATGGCCGCCTTCGTGGCGGCGTAGTCGATCAACGACTCGCCGGGCTCGTATGCGTTGACCGACGACGTGTTGACGATGGCCGAACCCGGCTGCAGGTGAGCCAGCGCGGCCTTGGTGATCCAGAACATCGCGTAGACGTTCGTCGTGAAGGTCTGCTCGAAGTCCTCGTCCGAGATCTCGTCGATCGAGTTGGCCGCCTTCTGGTAGACGGCGTTGTTGACCAGGATGTCGAGGCCGCCGAGCTCGCGCGCGGCATCCGCCACGAGCTTGCGGCAGAAAGCCTTGTTGCGGATATCGCCGGGGAGCGGCACCGCCTTGCGCCCAGCCTTTCGGATCAGGTCCACCACCTCGCGGGCGTCCTCCTCCTCCTGGGGCAGGTAGTTGAAGGCGACGTCAGCCCCCTCGCGGGCGAAGGCGATCGCTGCCGCCCTGCCGATGCCGCTGTCGGCACCCGTGAGCAGAGCCCTGCGGCCAGCCAAGCGCTCCGACCCCTTGTAGCTAGTCTCGCCGTGGTCGGGACGCGGGTTCATCCGAGAGGCGAGGCCAGGCCAGGGCTGCTCCTGATCCTGGAACGGTGGCTTCGGGTACTCGGTCGCGGGGTTTGGCGCTGCCGGTGTCGCTGCCCTAGCATCGCGGCCGCCGAGGCCTGCGGCCCCGAGCGCCGCGGCGACGCCGGTCGTGAGGCCGCCGACCAGAAGACGGCGGGACGGATCGGGACGGTCCGACATCTGAGAGCTCTCGACGCGAGGATCTGAATCGGACGCCGAGAATGACGGCGCACATCCCGCCAACCGTGCATCGCACCGATTGTTGCACGCGCATGCCAGGGCCGGATCGGCGGTGGTGCCTTCAGGTCATGTAAGATCACTTCCTCAAAGGTAGCGGACCCACAACCCTGGAGCCTGATCCCCCCGTAGCTGTTGGGGACATGGGCACCGGCCTGAGAGAGCCCGTAACCGGATCCGCTTACGGCCGCGGTCACCCTGAGGATCACTTCCCGACGTGCGACGGTTCTCGTGGAGGTGGAGATCGCGGATGGCTCAACACAAGCCGGGTAAACGCGCTGCGCCGTGGTGGCAGGACGCGGTGGTCTACCAAGTTTACCTGCGCTCGTTCCAGGACAGCGAAGGCGATGGTGTCGGCGACCTCGCCGGCGTCATCGCGCGCCTCGACCACGTCGTTCGGCTCGGCGCCGACGCGCTCTGGCTTTCTCCGTTCCATCCCTCACCGATGCTGGACGGCGGCTACGACATCGAGGACTTCACCGCCGTCCACCCGCTCTTTGGCAACCTCGAAACTTTTGACCGGCTGGTCGCCGAGGCGCACCGAAGCGGGCTCAAGGTCATCCTCGACTTTGTCCCCAACCACACCTCCGACCGGCACCCCTGGTTTCGGGAGAGCCGTGCTGACCGCGCGAACCCGCGGCGGGACTGGTACGTCTGGCGCGACCCCGCCTCCGACGGTGGTTGGCCGAACGGCTGGCGCTCCATGCTGGAGGGCTTGGCCTGGACGCGGGATGAGGCCACCGGGCAATACTACTACCACGCCTTCTTGCCCGAGCAGCCGGACCTGAACTGGCGCAATCCCGAGGTGCAGGCCGCCATGGAAGCTGTGCTGCGCTTTTGGCTCGACCGCGGGGTCGACGGCTTCCGGGTCGACGCCGTGCCCCACCTTGTCGAGGACGAACTGTTGCGCGAGGACCCGCCCGGGGACTTGGCGGGCGAGGGCCTACCGGTCCAGGCCGGCGTGCGGCACGCCTTCACCTCAGACCGGCCTGAGACCCACGCCTGCGCCGCCGCATGGCGCCAGCTCATCGACACGTACGAGGACCGATTGCTGATCGGCGAGGCTCGCCTGCCAGCCGAGCGCGTGATGCGGTACTACGGCCTCGACGCGCCAGCTTTCCACCTGCCCTTCAACTTCGTCTTCTGAACACGGCCTGGGACTCGCGAGCGCTCGCGGCCGCAATCGACCAGTACCTGAACCTGCTGCCGCCTGGCGCCTGGCCGAACTGGGTGCTGGGCAACCACGACGAGCATCGGTTGGCAAGTCGCATCGGTCAGGAGCAGGCCAGGGTGGCCGCGATGCTGGCGCTCACAGCCGGCGGCACGGCTTTCGTCTACAACGGCGACGAGCTCGGACTTGAGGACGTGGAGATCGCATCGGGCGAGACGCATCGCCCGGATGCCAGCGGCGGCCGCGATCCGCAACGCACGCCGATGCCGTGGGATGCTGGCCCTCAGGGTGGCTTCACCACAGGCACGCCGTGGCTGCCGCTCGGACGAGTGAACGCGGCGCGAAGCGTTGCTGTGCAAGAAGCTGACCCAAGCTCGATGCTGGCCCTCTACCGCCGGCTCATCGCTCTGCGCCGAGAACATCCGGCGCTGGTTCAGGGCAGATTTCAGCCGCGTGCCGGCGAGGGCACTGTGCTGTCCTACGTTCGTGAAAATGACGGCGTACGTCTGTTCGTGGCCTTGAACATTAGTGGCGGACCTGCCTGCATCACCCTCCGCGGATCCGGTACTCTGCTGCTCTCGACGCGACTGGACCGCGACGCGGCCTCTTGCGCGGGGCAGATGACCCTACGGTCTGACGAGGGGGTAATCATCCGTCTCGATTAGGCTCAAGCACGAGGATCCCCGCGGCTTACAGCCAATCCGCTGATCAGATTTTGAACTATCGTAGACGGTTTAGAAGGATCGACCTGCATTGGACCTGGGACGAGCACCATGGACCTCCTGTCGCCCTGCCAAACGGCAGTGGCTCTGGTTCGGAGTTGCTCACCGGGCTGCTCATGTATCGACAGGCGAATTCCGATGCCGGCTTCGACTCGGAAGGCCCGCGGATGAGCGCTGCCACGTCGTTGTTGATTCTTGCGGGATGACCAGACTGCTTGGTGGTTGCGCGAATGCCATCAATCTCGTGGTGTCCGACCGGATTAGGTGTGTCGGGTCCGGATGCAGCGCAAACAGCCATGGCTGATGACCGGGGCCTTCACGTCCGCTTCGGAGATCTCGCCCTAATACCCCGAATGACCGGAATGGGCGCAAAGCCGAAGGTCCGGTTTCGGTGGCGGGTTGCGGCTCGGTGAGGCGTACTACGGCTGCGAGGTACCGAGCGACGGCGTGGATTTAAAAAATTATCTCGCAAACTCAATGACATAGGTGTTCGCAGTTTCATTCTGTCTGGCGCGCCACTTGCGCATGGAACTGCGAACGGCAAGCGTGGTTGTGCCGCGCGATCCGGTCAAGGCAGGCTTCGGATTCTCCTCAGCGCCGACGCTGCGGATCGGATCAGCCCGGTTGAGGACCGCCTCCTTCCGAGATCAGGGTGCCGTTATGACGTGGCGCTCTGCTGCGAGCGCGAGCATCTCCAGAGCGTTCCCGACGGCGGCAAATTCCGCGGTGTTGTCGAAGATGCACCAGGCGCGGCGGCCGAGGGCCCTGTGCTGGTGCAGGCGCTCGGCCATCCGGGTGAGGACGGGCGGTTCGTAGGCCGAATGGTACATCCGTGGGGAGCCGTGGAGCCGGTAATAGATGAGGTCCGGCCAGCCGCCCGGGAGGCCGGCCCCTCGCACCGGCGCGGGGTCGGCGGCGACGCGGGCGATCGCAAGGTCGGACAGGCGCTGATCGACGTCCTGAGCAAACCAGGTGGCGTGGCGCGGCTCACAGACGACGTCCCCCGGAAAGACCTGCCTGAAGCCCGCCAGAAACGGCGCGGCGGACGCCCGATCGAAGGCCAGACTCGGTGGAAGCTGAAGCAGCAGCGGCCCAAGCTTCGGCCCGAGGCCCGCCACCTCGGCCAGGAAGCGATCCAGGTCTTCGTCCGCGCCGACCAGACGCCGCTCATGCGTGATCGTCCGCGGCACCTTCACGGCGAAGCGGAACCCGTCCGGCACCGCGGTGGCCCACCGCGCGTAGGTCGTCACCCGATGGGGTCGATAGAAGGAGGTGTTGATCTCGACCGCGGAGAAACGCTGCGCGTACCGCTCCAAATGGCTGCCGGCTTCCGGGAAGTGTGCGGCGTGGGCCTTCGGCAGGCTCCAGCCGGCGGTTCCAAGGGCGATGGGGGGTGAGCTATGCATCGGATCCGATGACGGGCCATAAGCCGGGCCGGCCAGATGGGCGGCAGGCGATCGGGTAGGTCTGCGCATGCGCGGGGTCGAAGAGGTCTTCGATCGTCTCTCACGGTCCGCATTCCGTCAGCGCTTTCGGCTGGCGGCCGCCGACCGGGCCTACCTGCATGAGAAGGGGCTTCCGACGGTTCTAGAGCACGCGCGAGACTTCGTGAAACGGCGCCTCGCGCCCGCTGAGCCGAGGAACGACGGCAAGCAAACGCCGTTTCGCGGCCATCCGGTCTTCACGGCGCAACACGCGACAGCCACCTGCTGCCGCGGTTGCCTGGCCAAGTGGTACGCCGTCCCCGCCGGGCAGGCGTTGACCGCCGCCGAGCAGGCCCATGTGGTCGAGGCGATCGGGCGCTGGTTGCGCGCTCAGGGCGGCGACGGCGCCTGACGAGGCCCGCGTCCCCGGGATCCCAGGTCGAGACCGACGCCCTGCGGATCGTCTTCCCGGACGCGAGCGGCCGGCGCGTCGGCTAGGCCGTGGCGGTCCAGCCCAGGACCGCCGTCAGCGGATCGCCGGCGCCGCCTTCGGGCTTCAGGACGCGGGCCTCGAGGCGCGCGAATCCCGCGCGCTGCAGATACAGCTGCACCAGTTGCGCGTGGCCCGTGCCGTCGAGGGCGCTCCAGATCGCGACCGCCTTGGTCGGGAAGCAGCGGTTCGAGAAGCTGATGACCACCGGCGCGCCGGGGCGCAGGACCCGCGCGATCTCGGACAGGACGTCCACGGGGCGCTGCAGATACTGCACCGAGACGCAGATCAGGGCCGCGTCCACGCTCGCCGTGTCGAGCGGCAGCTGCGGCTGCGCGTTGAGATCCTGCACGAAATGCCGCGCCAAGCGCGGATTGGCAGCCAGCTCCGCCGCGTTGAGGCCGTGGCCGATGACGTGCGCGTAGGCGACCTCGTCCGGCAGGTGGCTGATCCAGCTCGACATCAGGTCGAGGACCACACCGCCCGGGGGGACGACCGCCCTGTAGAGGTCGGTCACCGCGGCGATGGCGGCGGCATCGATATGGGTGACGAGGCGCGGCTGGGCGTAGAAGAGCGGATCCGGACTGCGATCCGGCTTGGCGAACGCCTCTGCGGGCAGCTCTGGCAGATCCTGAGCCATGCTGGGTATGCCTTCATGTCGCGCCAAGCGCCGGATTTGCGCCGCGGTGCCCGCCCCCGGGGCGGGCCGACGCGATGCCACCCTGAGATAGGCGCGGTGCGCCCTGCGGCCCGCCGCGGCGCAAGATGCCGCATCGGACGACGAGGTTCGAGGGCGGTCCGCGCTTCAGGCGCCGGCCACCACCAGGTCGGCGCCGGCCTCCGCGAGGCAGTGCCGCTGGTCCTGCGGGACGGCCGCGTCGGTGACCAGAATCCAGCGCCGCGGCAGGGGAGCCCAGGCCATCTGCTCCGCCCGGCCGAGCTTGCCGGCATTGGCGAGCACGATCGTCTCCCGCGACTGCGCGATCATTGCGGATTTGAGGGCGACCTGATCGAGGCTCGCCTCGCACAGGCCGCGTCCCGCGACCACGCCGTCCGCGCTCATCACCGCCCGATCGGCCGTCATCCGCTGCAGGGCTTCGATGGCCAGCGGGCCGACGGTGCTCATGCTCGTCGCCCTCAGATTGCCGCCGAGCACGACGAGGTCGATCCCGGGCGCCTGGGCGAGACAGGGGAGCAGCGCGAGATTGTTCGTGATGATGCGCAGGCGCCGGTCGAGCAGGAGGCGCCCGAAGGCCGTCACCGTCGAGCCGGCATCGAGGATCAGGGTCTCGCCATCTGCGATGAGCGCGAGGGCCGCGCGGGCGATCGCCTGCTTCTCGGGCCCGTTGATCGCGAGCCTCTGGTCGAGGGTCGTCTCGGGCGCCGCCCCGGCCAGTATGGCGCCGCCATAGGTCCGGCGCACCGCCTTGGTGTCGGAGAGGTGCTGGAGGTCGCGCCGGACGGTCGAGGCGGAGACGCCGAACCGGTGCGCGAGATCGTCGACGTCGATCTCGCCCAGCCCAAGCGCCTCCAGCAGCCGCGCCCGGCGTTCCGTCCCGCGCATAGCCCCGCTCTCTCACCCTGGCCCCCGACGGGAGCGCCTCGGTCCGTGCCGGCGCCCCGGTCAGGCCGCCTGCGATTTCGGCGCCAGCTCGACCGCCTGCCGCAGCGCCTCGATCAGGCTGCGCTCGTCCGCGACGCCCGTGCCGGCGATGTCGAAGGCCGTCCCGTGATCGACCGAGGTGCGGATCACCGGGAGGCCGACCGTGATGTTCACCCCGGCCTCGAGACCCAACACCTTGATCGGGCCATGGCCCTGATCGTGATACATGGCCACCACCATGTCGTAATCCCCCCGGCCGGCGAGGAAGAACAGCGTGTCGGCCGGCAGGGGCCCGCGCACGTCCCAGCCCTTGGCGCGGCAGGCCTCGACCGCCGGCGTGATCTTCTCGGCCTCTTCGCCATGGCCGAACAGGCCGTTCTCGCCGGCATGCGGGTTGATGGCGCAGACGCCGATCTTCGGCTCAGCGATGCCAGCCTTCACCAGCACCGCATGCCCGCGGGCGATGACGCGCTCGACGAGGCCGGGCTCGATCCGCGCGATCGCGTCGATCAGGCCGATATGGGTCGTGACGTGGATCACCCGGAGCTTCGGGGAGACCAGCATCATCGACACTTCCGGCGTCCCGGTGAGGTGCGCCAGCATCTCGGTGTGGCCTGGAAACTTGTGGCCGGCCGCGTGAAGCGCCTCCTTCGACAGGGGCGCGGTGCAGATGCCCTGCGCCTGCCCCGCCTGCACGATCTCCACGGCCGCCGCGATGCAGCGATAGGCGGTCTCGCCGGCGACCGGGGACAATTGCCCGAACGGCAGGTCCTCGGGGACGCATTTCAGGTCGACGCATTGGACCGCATCCGTGCCGAAGGCCGCCCCGCCCGCGTCGGCGAGCGAATCGACCCCGATCGTGGCGCCGACGATGCGGCCCGCCTGCCGCAGGCGCCCGGCATCGCCGACCACCAGCGGCTGGCAGATCGCGTGGACCTCCGGGTGCGCCAGCGCCTTCATGATGATCTCTGGCCCGATGCCAGCGGGATCGCCCATGGTGATGGCGATGGTCGGACGGGTCATGTGAGACTTCCTTCGGTTCGAACGTGGCGCAGGCGGTCCCGGATGCGCACGAGGCTGTCGGCGTCGCCGAAGGCACCCGCCTTCGTGGCGATCGGGATCGCGAGTTGCCCCAAGGTGAGGCCGAGCGAAACACCCGGCTCGATCTCGTCGGTCAGCTGGATGCCGTGGACATGGAAGCGCGTCAGCAGCGCGGCCGCGGTCTCGCCGCCCGTAGCGGCGAGCGCCCCGATCCGACCGGCGATCGGGGCGAGCGCGTCGGCCAGCGCGTGGGCCAGCCGGGGGCCGAGGCTCATGTCGGGTTCGCCGCCCAGCATGATCTCGACCAGGACGTCCTGGCCGGCGGCCAGCCGTTCCGCGAGGGGCGTCGCCAGGTCCGACCGGCCCTCCACCGCTTCGAGCAGCGTCTCGGGCGCGATCGGCAGATGCGCCACGGCGCCGTCGGCGAGGAGGCGTCGGGCGCCCGCGCGTGAGACCTCGGCGAGGGAGCCGACGACGAGGAGCGAGCCGCGCCGGTCGGGCGCGATCCGGACCGGCGCGAGGGCGGCAACCGGTCCGGCCGTCGCGAGCGCGTGCGCCAGCCCGGCGCTGCCGATGAAGACGGCCGACGCCGTCGCGGCGAGGCCGGCCTCGGCGATGCGGGCCAGATCGTCGTCGGTTTCGGCATCGCAGACGGCGATCTCGGCGGGACCGGCCGCGGCCTCGGCCAGCGCGCCGGCGAGTCGCCCCCCGCGCACGATCGGCAGGGTGAGCGTCGTGGACCGGATCCCGGCCGAGGCCAGTATAGCGCCGAGATCGGCGCTGGCGTAGCTATGGTCGCGCCGCCACACCTCCGCCTCCTCCAGCGGGCGACCGCCCACCCGCACCCGGCCCTCCAGCGTGGTCCGGCCGGTCCCGGGGAAAGCCGGCGCCAGCACGCCGAAGGCCTGGCCGGACCGGGCGCGCAACTGCGCGAGCGTCGCGGCAATCTCGGCGGCGGGCTGGCCGCGCATCGTCGAGTCGATCTTCTTGAACAGGCGCCGGTCCGCGCTGTGCAGCCGCCCCAGCAGGGCCGCGTGGCGCTGCGCCGCCGCCTCGGCGGTGAGGCCGCGGCTGTCGGCGTCGTAGGACAGGATCGGGATCCGTTCGTCCTGCACCGCCTCGCCCCAGATCACGGCCGCGGCGTTGCCGCGTCGGCGGAACGCCACCGCGCAATCGGCGGCGCCCGTCAGATCGTCGGCGAGGATGAGCCAGCGCGCGTCCATCTCAGGCGCGGCGGACGGGCGCGGGAACGACCGGCTCGCCATCGGGCGCCTCCGCCTCGTCCGCCCCACGGCCGACGACCTTCGCGGTCCAGGCCGTGACGATCGGGACCAGGATCGCCGTGACGACGACGCAGGCGGCGACGAGGATCGTCGCGGGGCCGGCGGCATCAGCATAGGCCGGGTTCGCGGCGGCGACGATCGCCGGCACGGCCGCGGCGTTGCCGGCGGTGGATGCGGCGGCGACACCCGCGACGCCGGTGCCGCCGGTCAGGCGATCGGCGAGGAACAGCGGGATGCCGGTCAGGACCACGACCGCCACGCCCATGGCGAGGCCGAGCAGGCCGGCCTGCCAGACCTTGCTCAGATCGAGCCCCGCGCCCAGCGCGAAGGCGAAGAACGGGATCATGACCGGGATGGCGCGGCTCAGGAAGGCGCGCATCTCGCGGTCGAGATTGCCGATGATCATGCCGACGAGGAGCGGCAGGATGGCGCCGACCAGGGTCTGCCAGGGAAACGCCGAGAGGCCGGCGACGCCCAACGTCACCATGGTGAGAAACGGGCCGCTCTCCAGCGACATCACCGTATAGGCCCCGACATCGCGCGGGCGGCCGTACTGGCCCATCAGCGCCATGTAGAGGCCGCCATTGGTGTCGTTCATGCTGGCGACGACGGCCAGGGTGGACAGCCCGGCGAACATGCCGGCCGCGACCGGGGCCTCACCGAGGACCTGCCCGAAGATCAATCCCAGGATCAGGGCGATGCCGATCTTCACGATCAGCAAGGTGCCCCCTTTCTTGACGATGTAGGGGGTGGCGCGAAAATCGATGCTCGCGCCCATGCAGACATAGAACACCGCCAGGATCGTCAGCGCGCCCGAGAACAGGGCGCCGGTGAAGGATCCGAAATACTTGGGCGTTCCGGGAAAGAAGGTTGCGATGAGCGCCCCGACGAGCAGGGGCACGACCATCATGCCGCCCGGAACGCTCTCGATCGCCCGCTTGATCGGGATCTGCATACTCGTTCCCTCCCTGCGCGATACACGCAGATATTGCTTGAAGCTCGCGCCCGATTGATCGGCGGCAACTGAAAATTCGTTGTGAGCCTTTCGGAGTGATGCGCGCATTGTGCGCATCTCGTCAACCGGATTGCGCAGTCTGCGCAGAAATCCGGACGTCTGCTGCCACGACAGCCGGACCCGTTGCAGGGCGTGCCACCCGGCCGGCGGCGTCCCGAACCGGTCGCGCGGCAGCCGTCGCGTTCAGACCCGGATGATCATGGAGTCGGATACCGTGCGGTGACGCGATCCGTATGCGGGCCGACACACAGGCGGCCGCATTCGGTCGATTGCGCGTGATAATCCAGTTGTCGGTCCGTTGGATCCGAATAAAAACCGCCCTGCTCTGTCTCCGGGGGCGCCGGACAATTGGTTTCATCGGGCCCGGGTCGTGCGGTCTCGTACGGAAACATTCCTGTTGGTCGGCGCGCCTGAATACGCCTTGATCGAAGCACCCGCTGTACGATCCGTCCTATGTGCCGACTGGAATAGCATATTCACTAAGTAATAGCGTCGCGCATGCACCAGAAATTAATAATTCTCCTATAGACCTGGCTTTTGTTGAGTTTGGCGTGCCGCCCGGCAGCCTCGAACAGGGCCTTCGCGCAATGAGTGCCGACCTGCACCACCTCGGCACGGCGCGGCTTATGAAGGTGCCGCCGGCGGCCCGGACGGATCCGGGCGGGGTCTCGCTCGTGACGCAGCGCAACGATCTCGACGTGATCAGGCACGGCCTGCTGACGATCGGCGCCTCGGGATACGTGGTCGCCTTCAATGCCCCGGCCGAGCGCCTCCTGGCCGGCCTGGACGTCGCCCTGGCGGTCGACCTGCCGGCCATCCAGCTGGTCCGCAGCCTGTGCGCGAGGACCGCGCAGCCGCGCCGGGAGGTCTTCCGATCCTTGCGGCAGGCGCTCGACTGTCGGACCTCGGCCGCCTTCGAGGTGACGCGCCAGGATCGCACCCTGCATATCGAGCTCCACCGCAGCGACGCGGGCGGCTGGGTTGCGACGCTGGAGGATGTCAGCGCCCGCAAGGCGAGCGAAGCGCGGGCCGACGCGATGGCGCGTCTCGATCCGCTGACGAGCCTGCCCAACCGCCTGCTCCTGCGGGAGCGCCTCGACGAGGCTTTGGCACGCCTGCAGCGCACCGGCGAGGCCTGCGCGCTGCTCCTCATCGATCTCGACCGGTTCAAGCCGGTCAACGACACGCTCGGCCATCCGATCGGCGATGCGCTTCTGGCGAAGGTCGCCGACCGCCTGCGCTCGACCGTACGGACCACCGACACCGTGGCCCGTATCGGAGGCGACGAGTTCGTCATCCTGCAGACCGGCATCCGCGAGGCCGCCCATACGCAAGCCCTGGCCCGGCGCCTCGTCGACCTGATCGGCCGAACCTACATGGTCGAGGGCCATCTCCTGACGATCGGCGCCAGCGTCGGCGTGGCGTTCGCGCCCGCGGACGGGACCAGCGCAGACAAGCTCCTCAAGAACGCCGACCTGGCCCTCTACCGGGCCAAGCTCGATGGCCGCGGGACATACCGGTTCTTCGAGCCGGAGATGGATGCGCGCATGCAGGCGCGCCGCCGGCTCGAGCTCGACATGCGTCAGGCGCTCGCGCGGCGTGAGTTCCAGCTGCACTATCAGCCGCAATTGCAGCTCGACGCGAATCGGCTCATCGGCTGCGAGGCCCTGATCCGCTGGAAGCATCCCGAGCGCGGGATGATCTCGCCGCTCGATTTCATCCCGCTTGCCGAGGAGATCGGTCTGATCGTCCCGATCGGCGAATGGGTCGTTCGCCAGGCCTGCCGGGATGCCATGACGTGGCCGGCCGGGATGTCCGTCGCGGTGAACGTCTCGCCGGCCCAATTCAAGAGCGACCGCCTGGTCGAGACGATCATCTCGGCGCTCGCCAGTTCGGGCCTGGCGGCCCGGCGGCTGGAGGTCGAGATCACCGAGGGCGTTCTGCTCGAGGAGAGCGAGAAGACCCTGCAGACGCTCCACCGCCTGCGCGAGCTCGGGGTCCGGGTCTCGATGGACGATTTCGGGACCGGCTATTCGTCCTTGAGCTATCTGCGCAGCTTTCCCTTCGACAAGATCAAGATCGACCGATCCTTCGTGAAGGACCTGACCGGCAAGCCGGATGGCGATGCGATCATCCGGGCGATCGCGGGCCTCGGCAAGAGTCTCGGCATGACGACGGTCGCCGAGGGGGTGGAGACGCCGGAGCAGATGCAGCGCATCCGCGACGAGGGCTGCACCGACGTCCAGGGCTACCTCATCAGCAGGCCGATCCCGGCCGACGATGTGCTGGCCTTCCTCAAGACCTACGGGTCACCCACGTGATGCAACCAGCATATCGGATTGCCCCATGAGCGAGCTCTATCGCCTCGTCTATGCCAGCAAGAACCTGTTCCACGGTTCGGAGGCCGAGCTGACGGCCATCGTCGGCCAGATCCTGGCCACGTCGCAGCGGAACAACGCCCGATCGGACGTCACCGGCGCGCTGATGTTCAACGCAGGCGCCTTCGCCCAGGTTCTGGAAGGACCGCGCCGGGGTGTCGAGGAGACGTTCGAGCGGATCCAGTGTGACGACCGCCACGGCGACGTCACGGTCCTCCAGTGCGGCCCGACGGAAAGCCGCAGCTTCGCCAATTGGTCGATGGCCTTCGTCGGCCAGTCGGCCGGGGGGCAGGAGCAGTTCAGCCGGCTCGCGGCCGAGAGCGGGTTCGACCTCGCCAGGCTCGACGGCGATGCCGTCTTCGCCATGCTGCACGAGTTGGTGCTGGAGGAGGAGGGCCTCCCGCGCGCGCCCCGCACCGCCCCGCCGGCCGAGCCCGCCGGGCGGGGGCTCGATGTCGCGCAGCTGCGGGCGGAGATGGCACAGCTTCGGCCCGATGGGGCGGTCCCTCAGATGGCATCGGCCGCGGACGGGACGAGCAGGGCCGCCAGCGAGCGCAATGCCCCCCGCCCCCACCCGATCGAGGACATCGCCCCTGCCAAGGCGGCCACCGAGGCGGCCCTCGCGGTGCTCAAGCTGGCCCTCGCCGCAGAGCGGCAGCGCACGAGCGATCTGCGGACCGAGATCGACGGGTTGCAGGTGTCCCTCGCGGTGAGCCGGGATCAGCGCGACGCCCTGCGGATCGAACGGGATCGCTGGGCCGAACGCGCGCGCCTTCTCGCCGCGGCGATGGCCCAGGAGGCTGGCGACGCCCAGACGGCCGCGCACCCCGGCGGTTTTCCCGACGCGCGGCCGAACGCGGCGCTCGGCCCAGGCGACGCCGCGGACATCCTCGCCGCCTAGGCGCTGGGGTGTCGGCCGGTGGGGCCCCAACGAGGACCACAGAGCCGAGCACGCTGGATCGCTCCGAACGACGGGGCGACCGCCGCCGCCGTCAGGCGCAGTAGGCCTGCCCGTCGAGGCCGTGCGGCCGGCCGGCTGCCAGGAGGGTCTCCCAGACCGGGGCGGGCAGCGGTACGCCCTCGGCGAGGCGTTCCGCCTTCATGCGGCGCTCGGGCTCGCCCGGCAGCAGCACCGCGCCGCCCGGCGCCGCCTGGGCGGAGGTGAAGAAGTCGAGGTAGCTGCGCGCCTCGGCGGCGATCGCGTCGTCCGAGCCGAAGGCCTTCGGCGTCATGTAGAGCGAGAGCATGCCGTTGCAGACCCGGCGCTGGCCAGGCCCCGCGGTGCCGGATCCGGTGAGCGCGCCGGCCAGGAGCTCGCACATCAGCGACAGGCCCGAGCCCTTGTGCTCGCCGAAGGCCCGGATCGCGCCGGCGCCCTTCTGGTTGTCGCGCTCCGGCCCGTCCAGCGGACCGAACAGGGTGGCCGGGTCCGCGCTGAGGCGGCCGTCCGGCTCGATCAGCACGCCCTCGGGCAGGGGCTTGCCGCCCTGCGAGGCCACCAGCACCTTGCCCTCGGCGACCGCCGAGGTGGCGAAGTCGAGGACGATCGGGTCGCGCCCCGGCACCGGGAAGGCGGCCGCGATCGGGTTGGTGGAGAAGCGCCGGTCCACCGAGCCGAACGGCGCCACGAGCAGGCTGCCGGCGACGTTGACGAAATGCACCGAGACGAGGCCCGCGGCCGCCGCGCGCTCGGCCCATTCGCCGATCCGCCCGAGATGCCCGGCATGGCGCAGGGCGACGACCGACACGCCGTGCTCCTGGGCCTTGACGATGCCGAGATCCGTGGCGAACGGGCCGGCGGTCTGGCCGAAGCCGTACCGGGCGTCCACCAGCGCGAAGGCGCCGCCGTCGACCAGCACCGCGGGGGTCTGGTCGGCCACGAGCTCGCCCGCGCGCAGCCACGCCACGTAGCGCGGCACCCGGATGACCCCGTGGCTGTCGTGGCCGGTGAGGTTCGCGGCCACCAGGAACTCGCCGATCCGGCCCGCTTCCGCCTCGGAGCAGCCCTCCCGAACGAAGATGTCCTGCACGTAGGCGGTCAGTCCGGCGGCGTCGATCCGCATGATGGTTCATCTCCCGTCGTCGCGCCTCACCGGGCGCGTTCGGGTAACGATCCTAGGCTTTCTTAACCCGCAAGGCGACCACGTCCGGCGATGCGGGATGGACATCGAAGCGCTGGGCGTGGCCCAATACTGACAACGTCGGGCACAAGAACCGGCGACGGGACGGATACGCCGATGAAGACGACGCGTCGCGTTTTCTTGACGGGTGCCGCATGCGCGGCTGCCAGCGGTTTAGCCCCGGGGGTGATCCGGTCGAGTGCCGCGCAGGGCGCCGGCGCGACGATCCGGATCGGCATGGTGCTGCCGGTGACGGGCCCCGGCGCGGATGCGGGCCGCTTCGCCCTCAACGGCGCCAAGATCGCCCTGGAGGCGGTCAACAAGGCCGGCGGCGTCCTCGGCAAGCCGCTCGAGATCGTCACCGAGGACGACCAGACCACCAATCCCGGCGCGGTGCTGGCCTTCTCCAAGCTGGCCTCGCAGCCCGATCTGGTCGGCTTCCTGGGCTCGGTCCGCTCCACGCAGAACCACGCGATGGCGCCGGATATCCTCAAGACCGGCAAGCCGATGTGCTTCGGCGGCACCGACCCGGTCCTGACCCAGCTCGGCAATCCCTGGCTGTTCCGCTTCCGGCCCAACGACAGCTTCTCGGCCCGGGTGATCGCCGAGCACGGCGTCAACGGGCTCGGCAAGAAGAAATGGGCGATCATCCACTCGACCGACGCCTTCGGCACCAGCGGCGCCAAGGCGCTGACCGAGAGTCTCGGCAAGATCGGCGCCACGGTCGTGCTCGACCAGGGCTACGCCAACCAGGGCCAGGATTTCACCCCCGTGGTGCTGGCGATCCGGCAGGCGGGGGCCGACGTGATCGGCTCGTATTTCACCTTCGAGAACGACCTCGGGATTTTCGCGCGCCAGCTCCGCCAGCTCGGCGTCACCGCCCCCTGGGTCGGCTCGCCCTCGATCACCAACGTCACCGCCCTGAAGCTCGCCGGGCCCTCGCTCTACGGCACCTACGGGGTGGCCGATTACGCGGAGGAATCGAGCGACGCGGCCCGGGCCTACGGCAAGGCCTACCGCGCCGCCACCAAGATCGCCCCCGACAACCAATCCTCCTGGACCTTCGACGCGGTGACGGTGCTGGCGCTGGCGATCAACAAGGCCGGCAAGACCGACCCGCAGGCGATCCGCGAGGCGCTGCTGGCGGTGCGCGGCCACGCAGGCGCCGAGGGCACCTACAACTTCGACAAGAACGGCGACGGCCTGCACGGCTACAACGTCGTGCGCAACGACAAGGGCACGATCACCTTCGACCGGCGCATCGACTTCTATCAGGGCTGAATCCGGGGCCGCGGACGGGGAACGGACGCAGACATGGACCTGATCCTCCAGCTCCTCTTCACCGGGATCGGCATCGGCTCGGTCTACGCCCTGGTCGCCCTGGGCTTCGTGCTGATCTTCCGCGCCACCAACGTCGTGAACTTCGCGCAGGGCGAGTTCTCGATGGTGGCGGCCTTCCTGATGGTGGTGTTCGCCGTCGACCTCGAATGGCCGTACTGGCTTTCGGTGCTGCTCACCATCGGCGGGATGGCCCTGCTCGGCGCCCTGTTCAACCTCGGCGTCTACTATCCCCTGCGCCACCGCACCTACCTGCCGGTGATCATCTCGACGATCGGCGCCTCGATCTTCCTGGCCAACACCACGCTCGCCCTCTACGGGCCGCAGCCGCAGGTCCTGCCGCCGGTCTTCGAGACGCAAGGCTTCCTGCTCGGGCCGGTCTTCCTCGACAGCCAGTACCTGTTGATCATCGCGGTGACCGCGGCGCTCGTGGCGTTCCAGTACTGGTTCTTCGAGCACACCCTGGTCGGCAAGAAGCTCCAGGCGACCTCGCAGGACAAGGAGATGGCCGCGCTTCTGGGCATCCCGGTCGCCGGCATGATCATGCTGACCTTCGTCTACAGCGCCGTGCTCGGGGGCATCGCCGGCATCCTCGTGGCGCCCGTCCTTTTCGTGTCGATCCAGATGGGCGCGACCATCGCGCTCAAGGCGTTTGCCGCGACGATCATCGGCGGGTTCGGCGACGTGACCGGCGCGATCATCGGCGGGCTGGCGCTTGGCATCATCGAGACCTTCGGGGCGGCCTACGTCTCGGTGCCGTACAAGGACGCCTTCGCCTTCATCGTCCTCGTGGCCTTCCTAGTCGTGCGCCCGCAGGGGCTGTTCGGCGAGCGGGTGGCGGAGAAAGCATGAGCGCCGAGCCCATCACGACCGCCGTCCCGGCCGCGCCGGCGGCCGCGCCCCGCCGGATGCCCCTCGGCAGCCTCGCCTATGCGGGCCTCGCCGCGGCCGCGGTGGCGCTCGCCGCGACGACGCCGTTCAGCGGCTACGTCCTCAACATCCTGATGCAGGCCGCGACCTACGCGATCGCGGTGATCGGGCTCACCGTGGTGCTGGGGCTGTGCGGCCAGATCAACCTGGCCCAGGCCGCCTTCTTCGGGATCGGCGCCTATGCGGTCGGCCTCGGCACGGTCGATCACGGCCTGAATTTCTGGCTGTGCCTGCCGATCGGGCTGGCGCTGGCGATCGTCCTCGGCGCGGTGCTCGGCGCCTCGACGCTGCGGCTCGGCGGCCACTACCTCGCCATGGTCACGATCTCGTTCCAGCAGATCCTCACCCTGGTCCTGACCAACTGGATCCCGGTCACCCACGGCCCGGACGGGGTGCCCAACATCCGCCGCCCCGCCCTGTTCGCGGACGGGCAGAGCTATCTCGCGCTCTGCGTGCTGGTCCTCGCGGTGGTCGGCTGGCTGGTCTGGCACCTGCCGCGGACCCGGCTCGGGCGCGCCATGCGGGCGGTGCGCGACAACGAGCTGGCCGCGGGCGTGAGCGGCATCGACGTCTACCGCACCAAGGTCGCGGCCTTCGCCATCGGGGCGCTGCTGGCGGGGCTGGGCGGCGGGCTGTTCGCCGGCAGCTTCACCTATATCAGCCCGGACCAGTTCTCCTTCGCCGAGTCGATCGTCTTCCTGACGATGGCGCTGCTCGGCGGCGTCGGCTCGCCGGTGGGCGCGGTGATCGGCACCGGCCTCCTGATCCTCATCCCCGAATGGCTGCGCTTCCTCAAGGAGGTCCCGGGCCTGTACCTGGCGATCTACGGGCTCGCGGTGATCCTGATCGTCGTGTTCATGCCCGACGGCATCTGGGGGTTTTTGGGCGATCAGGTCCGCCGGCTGCGGCCGGCCAAGCCCGCGCCGCCGCCCGCCCCGGAGCTGACGCTGACCCAGGGGCGCGACGCCTCGGAAACGCTGCTGACGGTGTCCGGTCTGTCCAAGCATTTCGGCGGCCTCAAGGCCGTGGACGCGATCGATTTCACCGTGACTCGCGGCGGCATCCACGCGCTGATCGGCCCGAACGGCTCGGGCAAGACCACGACGCTCAACGTCCTGTCCGGCCTCTACACGCCGACCGGCGGCACGATGCGCCTCCAGGGCCAGGACATCACCCGGTTTCCCCCGCACCGGCGCGCCGCGGTCGGGATCGGGCGCACGTTCCAGAACATCCGCCTGTTCCGCTCGATGAGCGCCCTGGAGAACGTGGTGATCGGCGCCGAGCGCCCGAACAACCCCCTCGGCGCGAGCGGCCGGCCGGCGCTGGAGGCCCGCGCGCGCTCGGCCCTGGCCTTCGTTGGGCTCGAGGCGCGGGCGCAGGAGCCGATCTCGGGCTTCTCCTACGGGCACCAGCGCCTGATCGAGATTGCCCGGGCGCTCGCCGGCAACCCGACGCTGCTGCTCCTCGACGAGCCGGCCGCCGGGCTCAATTCCAGCGAGAAGAACGCCCTGACGGTGCTGCTGCGAAGGATGGCCGCCAAGGGCCTGACCATCCTGATCATCGACCACGACATGACCCTGGTCAGCGATGTGGCGAGCCACGTCACCGTCCTGAACTTCGGCCGGCGCATCGCCGACGGGGTCACCGCCTCGGTGCTGCGCGAGCCCACGGTCATCGAGGCCTATCTCGGGGAGGACGCCGCGACCGGGCCGGACGCGGGGCTTCAGACCGCGCTGAAGACCGACCTCGCGCCGGCTTGACCAGGATGAGCACCGCCGTGTCGAACCCGGTTCTGGAGATCCGCGACCTCACCGTCCGCTACGGCGAGATCGAGGCGGTGCGCGGGCTCTCGTTCGTGGTCGGCACCGGCGAGGTCGTGACCCTGCTGGGCTCCAACGGCGCCGGCAAGTCGACCACCCTCAAGGCGATCTCCGGCCTCGTGAAGCCGGCGGGCGGCAGCATCCTGCTCGACGGCGAGCCGCTCACCGGCCTGAAACCGGAGGCGATCGTGCGCCGCGGCGTCGCCCACGTGCCCGAGGGGCGCCGGGTCTTCCCGGGGCTCACCGTGCGCGAGAACATCATGCTCGGCGCCTCGAACCGCCCCGGCATCCCGAAGCGCGCCCTGCGCGACGAGGTCGAGGCGATGTTCGAGCTGTTCCCGGACATCCGGCGCTTCGGCGACGCCCTCGGCTGGACCCTGTCGGGCGGTCAGCTCCAGATGGTGGCGCTCGCCCGCGGCCTGATGGCCAAGCCGCGCCTCCTGCTCCTCGACGAGCCCTCGCTGGGCCTCGCCCCGGTGATCGTCCAGGCGGTGTTCGCGATCATCGCGGAGGTGCGCCGGCGCGGCACGACGGTGCTGCTGGTCGAGCAGAACGCCCGCATGGGCCTGTCGGTCGCCGACCGCGGCTACGTGCTGGAGACTGGCCGCCTCGTCCTCGAAGGCGACCCGCAGGCGCTCTGGGCCAACGACGACATCCGCGCCGCGTATCTGGGCGGGCGCGTCACCGAGGGAAGCGCCGCCTGACGCCGCCGCGTCCCGGAACCGCCCCGACCGCGCCCGGTTGCCACTGCGGATCCCCGACGGTGCGGTGAGGCCTATCGTGCGCGACCGCAAGCCAGAGTCCCGGCGCCGCCTGCTGCAGGCCGGAGGCGCCGTCGCCGCGAGCGCGGTGCTCGGGATCGGGAGCGGCGTCGGCGCGGAGACCGATCCCGCTGTGCCCGCCGAGACGCCGACGGGCCGCCGCTCGAAATCCCTCGATACCGAGTACTTCAAGGGCATGTACGCCACGGAATCGGACCCGTGGCGCTTCGCCTCCAGCCCCTACGAGCGCGACAAGTACGCCGCGACGCTGGCGGCGCTGCCGCGGGCCCGCTACGCGTCGGGCCTCGAGGTGGGCTGCTCGATCGGCGTCTTCACGCGCGAGCTCTGCCCCCGCTGCGACGCGCTGGTCGGGCTCGACGTGGTGCCGTCGGTCCTGGACGCAGCCCGGGCGCGCTGCGCCGGTTGCCCGAACGTGCGCTTCGAACTCGCCGCCGTTCCGGTCGCCTGGCCGGACGGGCGGTTCGACCTGATCGTGATCTCCGAGGTAGCCTATTATCTCGACCGTGCCGACCTCGCCCGGCTGGTCGCGCGGGTGAGGGGCGCGGTGCTGCCCGAAGCCGACATCGTGCTGGTCCACTGGCTCGGCGTCACCCATTACCCGCTCTCCGGCGACGAGGCGGCCGAGGGCTTCATCGCGGACGCGCAGGACTTCGCGCGGGTCCTGAAACAGTCGCGAACCGCCGCGTACCGGCTCGACGTGCTGCGGGTGACCCGAGCCGATCCGAAGCCTGCCCCCTGAGCAGCGTGATCCTCAGCGCGGAGGGGCGAGGCGCGCCGTCCTCCGCGCCCGCGCGGTCGCGACGCCGTACAGGACGAGCCCCGCCAGCATCAGGGCCAGGCCTGCAAGCGACTGGAGCGGCCGGACGGCGACGAGGTGGACCAGCATGAACAGCGTGACCGCCAGGAAGATCAGCGGGGTGATCGGGTAGCCCCAGGCCCGGAACGGCCGCGGTAGGTCGGGCCGCGTGATCCGGAGCTTGATCAGCCCGATCACGGTCAGGAACGAGCACAGGATCAGGCTGAACTGGATGAAGTCGAGCACCGCCTCGAAGCTCTGCGTGAACAGCAGGATCGTGGCGATACAGGCCTGGAGGAGAAGCGCGGCATTCGGCACGCCGCGCCCCGAGCGGCTTGCGAACAGGCGCAGCAGCGGCACGTCCTCGCCCATCGCCACGGTCACGCGCGGGCCGATCCACATCATTGCGCTGATCGTCGGGATCAGCCCGGCGCAGATCAGCGCGCCGACGATGCGCCCGCCCGCCTCCCCGAAGACGTGACGGCCGGCGATCAGGGCGATCTCGACCTGGCCGGCGAGGTCCGCCACGGGGGTCGTGTAGAGGAACACCGCGTTCAGCGCGACGGAGAGCGCGACGACGAGGCCGGTCCCGACGAACAGCGCCCGCGGCAGGCTGCGCGGCGGGTCGGCGAGCTCGCCGACGATGTAGGTCGCGGCGTTCCAGCCCGAATAGGCGTACATCACGAAGACCAGGCTGATCGCGAAGCCGGCGCTGACGACCTGCGCCGGATCGAATGCGGCGGGGGAGAAGCCGCTCCCCTGGCCGCCGCCCCGGGCGAAGCCCACCCCGATGAAGGCCGCGATCAGCGCGAGCTTGAGCAGCGTGAACCCGATCTGGAAGGCGCTGCTGTGGCGCGTTCCGCGCAGGTGCACGAGCGAGACGATCCAGATCGCCGCCAGGCCGAGCAGCAGCGGCGGGGCGCCGGGCAGGATCGCCTTGCCGTACTGGCCGAGCGCCATGGCGGCGAGCGCCACCGGCGCCGAGAACCCGACGGTGGCCGAGAGCCAGCCGGCCATGAACCCGACGGCCGGGCCGTAGATCCGCGTAAGGAGATTGTACTCGCCGCTGGAGCGGGGAAACATCGTGGCGAGCTCGGCGTAGCAGAGCGCCCCGCACAGGGCGACCACGCCGCCGACGAGCCACAGCAGCAGCACCGTGAACCCGGACGGGATGTCCGTCACCTGGAAGCCGAGGCTGGTGAAGACCCCGATGCCGATCATGTCGGCCACCACGATCGACGTCGCCGCCAGGGTGGAGACGGCCGGGGCGGCTCGCGCGGCGCTCGATCTGTCGGTCATGACTCCTGTCCGCCATGGTCCGACACCGGAACGCGGCGCTCGACGGGAGCCCGGACGGTCTCGTCAGGGCAAGACTGTCATCGCGCCGCTCGACCCCGTGTGGATCGCAGTAATCGGCATAGGCGGCCAGATCCCGCCGGGGTGGCCGTTTGCCGCGTGCGGGGCGGCATTCGCCATCGGGCGGCCTAGCGGATGCCGCCGTCGCTGAGCCGGTACCAAGCGATGATCGCCGAGACGTAGAGGCGGTGGAACGCGTGCATCGGCAGCGGCGCGATCGGCGTCAGCGGCAGGGGCAGGCTGTCGGCGTCGCCGGTGGCGATGTACTGGGCGATCGCCCGTCCCATGGTGGATTGCAGGCCGACGCCGCGGCCCTGGCAGCCGATGTCGATCAGGAGCCCGGGGGCGGGCTCGTGGAGATGGGGCAGGTAATCCTGCGTGATCGCCACGCGGCCGCACCAGCGGTGGTCGAACGCGGTGCCGTCGAGCTGCGGGAACAGCTTGCCGACGATGCGCTCGAGATGCGCCCAGTCCCGGGGCGTGCGCGGCTCGCGGAACGGGCCGCGGCCGCCCATCAGCAGGCGGCCGGTATGGTCGAGGCGGAAATACAGGAGCAGCTTGCGCGTGTCCGAGGAGACCTGCCCCTCCGGCAGGATCGAGCGGCGCAGGTTGTCCGAGAGCGGCTTCGTGGCGACCTGGAAGGAGTTGGCCGCGATCACGGTCTGCGCCAGCCCCGGCCACAGGCCGCCGGTATAGCCGTTGGTGCACAGGACGACCCGCTCGGTCGAGAGCCGGGCGCCCTGCGCGGTGGTGACGGTCCAGGTCGATCCGCTGCGGGTTAGGCCGGTGACCGGGCTGCCCCCGTGGATGGCGGCGCCGGCCTTCAGCGCGGCGCGGGCGAGGCCGCGGGCGTAGCTCAGCGGCTGGATCGCGCCGCCGCGGCCGTCGAGCCAGCCGCCCAGGTACCGCTCCGTCCCGAGGAGCCGCGCGGTCTCGGATCGGTCGAGGACCCGGGTCGGGGCGCCGAGGCCGGCCCATTGCTCCGCCCGGCGCGCGACCTCGGCGAGCCCGGCCTCGGTATGGGCGCCCTGGATCCATCCGGCGCGCCGGTGCGGCACATCCATCGCGTGCCGGGCGATCAGGTCGAAGACCGTGTCGGCGGTGCTGCCGGCAAAGCGCGCCAGCCGCTCGCCGCGCTCGCGCCCGAACTTGGCGACGAGGTCGGCGGGATCGTATTTCAGCCCCGGGATCACTTGGCCGCCGTTGCGCCCGGACCCGCCGAAGCCGACCTCGCGGGCCTCCAGCACCACCGGCCGGATCCCGCGCTCGGCCAGGTGCAGGGCGGTCGAGAGGCCGCAGAAGCCGCCGCCGACGATGACGACGTCGGCCTGCCCGGATTCGGTCAGCGGCGGCGTCTCGGGTCCGGGCGGCGCGGTGGTGGCCCAGAGCGACGGTGCAAGGGGAAACGGTTCAGCCACGGTGATCCCTAGAGCGGATGCAGCACGCGCTGCAGGAAGTCCTGGGTGCGCGGGTGCTGCGGACGGTTGAGGATCTCGGCGGCCGGGCCCTGCTCGACCAGGCGTCCGCCGTCGAGGAACAGCACCCGGTCGGCGACCTCCCGGGCGAAGCCCATCTCGTGGGTCACGACCAGCATGGTCATGCCCTCGTCGGCCAGCCCGCGCATCACCCGCAGGACGTCGCCGACGAGTTCGGGATCGAGCGCCGAGGTCGGTTCGTCGAACAGGATCGCCTCGGGGCGCATCGCCAGGGCCCGCGCGATCGCGACGCGCTGCTGCTGGCCGCCCGACAGCTCGTTGGGCCGCGCGTGCTCCTTGCCGGCGAGGCCGACCCGGGCGAGCAGCGCCCGGGCCCGTTCCTCGACCTCGGCGCGGGGCTCCCGCTTCACGTGGACCGGCCCCTCGACCACGTTCTCCAGGGCGGTGCGGTTGGCGAACAGGTTGAAGCGCTGGAACACCATCGAGACGCGCGTGCGGATCGTCTGGATGCTGCGCTTGTCCCGGTCGACGCGCTGGCCGTCCACCCGGATCTCGCCGCCGTCATAGGCTTCGAGCCCGTTGATGCAGCGGAGCAGGGTCGACTTGCCGGATCCCGACGGTCCGATGATGCAGACCACCTCGCCCTTGGCGACCTCGGCCGAGACGCCCTTGATCACCTCCAGCGAGCCGTAATGCTTGCGCACATCCTGGAGGACGATCACCGGTGGCGCCCCTTCGCTTCGAGGTGGCGCACCAGGAGGATCAGCGGCAGGCTGAGCGCCAGGTACATCAGCGCCACCATCGTGTAGACGCTGGTGTTCTTGAAGGTCGAGGAGGCGATGAGCTTGCCCTGGAGCGCCAGCTCCGCGACCGTGATGGTCGAGGCCTGGGACGAATCCTTGAGCATCATGATCATGATGTTGCCGTAGGGCGGCAGCGCGATCTTGACCGCCTGGGGCAGGATCACCCGGCGCATGGTCATCCACCAGCCCATGCCGATCGACAGGGCGGCCTCGACCTGCCCGCGATCCACCGCCTCGATGCCGGCCCGGAAGTTCTCGGCCTGGTAGGCCGAATAGGCGATCCCGAGCCCGATGATCGCCGCCTGGACCGCCGTGAGCGACAGGCCGAAATCCGGCAGCACGAAGTAGATGTAGAACAGCTGCACGATGATCGGGATGCCGCGCAGGATGTTGATCATCACCGCGCTGAAACCGGCCAGCACGGCGATGCCGGAGACCCGCAGCACCGCCCAGAACAGGCCGAGCAGGGTCGAGACCACTAGGGAGGCCAGGGTGATCAGGACCGTGAGCTGCACGCCCTGGAACAGGATCGGCAGATAATCCTGCGCATCGGCGAGGAACTCGCGCATGAAGCTCAGGACCGGTCGGCGGAGGGCGGCAGACCCCACTTCGTCAGGATCTTCTCCAGCGTCCCGTCGGCCTTCAGCTTGGTCAGAGCCGCGTCGATCTTGGCGAGCAGGGCGGTGTCGGCCTTGCGCACGCTGATCCCCACCGCGGCGACGACGCTCGGCTTGAGGGTCTCGACCAGCCGGACGCCGGGAAACATCCCCTGCTTGACGTAGTAGGCCAGGATCGGGGCGTCGGCGAAGCCGGCCTTGAGCCGCCCGGAATTCACGTCGCGGATGATGTCCGGGATCGCGTCGTAGATCTTCACCTCGGCGAACAGGCCGGACTTCTTCAGCGGCTCGACGAAGGCGGTGCCGACCTGGGCGCCCACGGTCTCGCCCTTGAGGTCGGCGAAGGAGGTGTAGTCCTTCGTGTCGGCCTTCGGGACGATCAGGCCCTCGCCGTAGCTGTAGACCGGCGCCGAGAAGGCCACGACCTCCTTGCGCTGGGGCGTGATGAACATCGCCGCCGAGATGATGTCGATCTTCGAGGCGGTGAGCGCCGGGATCAGCGTCGAGAATTGCAGCGGTTCCACCGCAACGGCGAAGCCGGCCTCCTTGCCAACCGCGTTCACGAGGTCGACCATGACCCCCTGGATCGTGTTGGTCTTGGTGTCGAGGAAGGTGAAGGGCAGGCCGGTGGGCGTCGCGCCGACCCTCAGGGGCGACTCGGCCCGGGCCGGGCCGGGGATCAACAGGGCGAGGCTCAGGCACAGGCTCGGAAGCAGGCGTCTCATGGCGCGGATCCTCGACACTGGCATAGCGCGGCGTTGCGCTATCGCTCTTCTGTTTTCATATCTGTGAAGATTACCGCACGGTTCGCGGCTCGACGCAAGGTGATTTCACGTGCATGAAGATGCCCCGGAGTCTCCAGGATGACGCTGCGGTGAGCAGGCCCAAAGTCGAACCGACAGGCGCCGATCCGGTGGACCGGGCCGTGGGCCAAAGGCTGCGGGCCCTGCGCCAGGAGCGGCGCCTGTCGCTCGAGAAGGTCGCGGCCAGCACCGGGCTGTCGATCGGCTTCATCAGCCAGGTGGAGCGTGGCCTGTCCTCGCCGTCGCTGCGCGTCCTGGCCCTGCTCGCCGACACGCTCCAGACCGGCATCGGCGGCCTGTTCGAGGGGGCCCCGTCCGAGAAGGATCCCGACCCGATCGTGGTGTTCGAGCGGGACCGGGCCGAGCTCAAGCTCTGGCGCGCCGGGATCACCAAGCAGCTGCTGACGCCCGCCGGGGGGACGCAGAGCCTCAGCCTGTTCCACATGGTGCTCGAGCCGAAGGCCAGCACCGGCGACGAGCTGTTCAGCCACGACGGCGAGGAGGCCGGCCTGGTGCTGGAGGGGCGCCTGACCCTGGTCGTCGAGGCCCGCACGCTGGAGCTCGCGGCCGGCGACAGCTTCCGCTTCGCCAGCCATCGGCCGCACCGGTTCGGCAATCCCGACGGCCGGACGCGCGCCGTCGTCCTGTGGGTCAACGCGTTGGCGGGGGAGCGACCAGCCGGTCCGTGAGCGCCGGCGGCTGGAGCCAGCCCCGTGGAGTCGCATCGCCCCTTCACGCACCCGGTTGCACCGGCAATAACGGTTTCCCGCGTGCGGGACTTCCACGGCCCGCCCGAACCGATCCCCTCCGCCGCCTCCGGGCGGCCCTCGCCGACGGACACGACCCATGAGCGACACCCAGGACCGGACCGCGCTGGTGACGGGGGCGGCCCGCGGCATCGGGCTCGCCGCCGTGACCCTGTTCCTCGCGGAGGGATGGCGGGTCGCCCTGCTCGACATCGACGGGCCGGGCGTGGAAGCCGCCGCCGCCGGGCTCGGCCGGCCCGACGCGGTGCTGGCGGTCACCGCGGACGTCTCCGACCCGGAGGCGGTGGCAGGCGCGATGCGGCAGGTGGCCGAGCGGTTCGGCCGCCTCGACGCGCTGGTCAACAATGCCGGGATCGCGATCTTCAAGCCGATGATGGAGACCACCTTCGCGGATTGGTCGCGGGTTCTGGCCGTGAACCTGTCGGGGCCATTCCTGTGCACGCAGGCGGCCGTGCCGCTGCTCGCCGCGCGCGGCGGCGCGATCGTGAACATCACCTCGATCTCGGGCCTGCGCGCCTCGACGCTGCGGACAGCCTACGGCACCAGCAAGGCGGCGCTGGCGCAGCTCACCAAGCAGCAGGCCGTCGAGCTGGCACAGTTCGGCATCCGGGTGAACGCGGTCGCTCCCGGCCCGGTGGACACCGCGATGGCCAAGGCGGTCCACAGCCCCGAGATCCGCGCCGATTACCACGACGCCGTGCCCCTCGGGCGCTACGGCCTGGAGACCGAACTCGCGGAGGCGATCGTGTTCCTGTGCTCCGAGCGCGCCTCCTTCGTCACCGGCCAGCAGCTCGCCGTGGATGGCGGCTTCGAGGCCACCGGCATCGGCCTGAAGACCCTGCGCGGCGCGCGGCGGGACTGAGTGCCGCTCCGGTCGCCCGGCCCGGAGCGCTTTGCGCGCGGCGCCCGAACGGGCGCCTACAGCGCCATCCCGGGGGCCGGTTCGGTCGCGGCCTGGCCCGGGGGCTCGACTGAAAAGTACGCCATCGGCTCCCGTCGGCCGCGCAGGGGCTCGCGGCTGACCTCCCGCCATAGGGCTTTCGCCGAGCCGGCCGCGCGCCGGACGGCCTCCGAGGCCAGGATCGGCACGCCGTGGGCCTTGGTCGCCTGCTCCAGGCGGGCGGCGACGTTCACCGTGTCGCCCAGGACGGTGAACTCGTAGCGCGCCTCCTCGCCGATGATCCCGCTGAACACCTCGCCGCAATGGAGGCCGACGCCGATCCGGACCGCGGCGCCGTGCTCGCCCTTGAGGTTCCAGCGGGCGATGACCTCGACCAGGTCTCGGGCGAAGGCCACCGCCCGGGCGGCGTCGTCGGCGCGCGCCTCGGGCAGGCCGAACACCACCAGGGCGCCGTCGCCGATGAACTTGTCGACGACACCGTTGTGCAGCCGGGCCATGCGCATCACCCGCCGCCGGAACGCGGACAGGAAGGCCGAGAGCTGCTGCGGGTCGAGGCGCTCGGCCAGGGCGGTGGAGCCGCGCATGTCGACGAAGGCGATGACCGCCTGCTGCCGCCGGCCGGCCCGCAGGCTGCCGTCGTCGTCGGCCAGGCGCGCGACCAGCTCCCGCGGCAGGAAGCGCGACAACCGGCGCCGCCTCCCGGCCTCGCGCATGGCCGAGACCGCGAACAGGATCAGCACCAGGACGAGCCCGGCGAGCGCCGCCCAGATCAGCAGCGCGATCCGGGACACCGCCGCCTGGCGCCGCTCCATCTGGGCCGCCTCCTGGGCCTCCATCCGGCGCACGACCGTGCGGATCTCGTCCATCAGGCGGCGCCCCCTGCCCTCGCGGACGAGGGTCCGGCTCGCCTCGGGATCGCCGCCCCGGTGCAGGTCGA
Source organism: Methylobacterium sp. ARG-1 (assembly GCF_001262595.1). NCBI lineage: Bacteria > Pseudomonadati > Pseudomonadota > Alphaproteobacteria > Hyphomicrobiales > Methylobacteriaceae > Methylobacterium > Methylobacterium sp. ARG-1. The sequence goes on along the minus strand of NZ_LHCD01000025.1, from coordinate 26,574 downwards.
TCGTGGTGCCGAGCTCGCCGAGCTTCTCCCGGATCAGCAGGATCAGGCCGTCGAGCTCGGCGCGCTGGCCGTCGTCGTCCCGGAGCAGGTCGTGCAGCCGGGCGATCTCGCCGTTGACCTTGGAGCGGCCGGCCCGGAACGGCTGCAGGAAGTCCGCGTCCCCGGTCAGCAGGTAGCCGCGCTGCCCGGTCTCGGCGTCCTGGACCGCCGACAGCACGCGCCCGAGGCGGCCCTCCACCGCCAGGGCGTGGCGCACCGCCTCGCTGCCGCGCTGCTGATAGACCGAGGCGCCCACCGCGATGCCCAGCATCGCCAGGATCACGGCGAGGCCGGCAATCATCCGGTCGACGGTCTTCGAGCGCCCGGGCAGCTGCGCGATCACCTGGAGGGTGCGCCGCGCGGTCACGCCGAAGCCGCGCAGGACGGGGCCGCGCACGCGCCGGCGATCCCGCGGGCCGGGGCCGCTGGCCGTAGGGGCTCGCGCATGGTCGCGCTCCGCGCCGCGGGCACAGCGATCTCCTGTCTCGAGGGGGGCGGCGGACGATCCGGACTGGGCCGACGGGTGGAACCGCCAGCACAAAAGGCGGCCCCGGCGATTGTTCCCGCTCCCTCGGGCAAACATCACGGCGGACAGGGGTTTTCGGCCCATGCTGCCGCAATCGTGATCCGATCGGGCCGCCCCCTCCCCGGCCGCTAGAGCCGTTCCCGATCGCGCTGCGACCAAGAACAGCTCCAGGTCATTGATTTTACGCACCCGTTTACGCCGAACCGGTATCCACTTCGGCGACGAGCGCTCTAGAGGCCGAACATGCTCTGGGTCGGGGCGTGCAGCGTGAAGGCGTGGCCCTCGTCGATCCAGCCGGTGCCGGCGTGGCCCTGCTCGATATAGGTGATCTCCGCGGCGCTCGACGCGTAGTAGTGGCGGCCGCTCTCGGTGTTGACGAACCGCTCGATGTTCATCGCGGCCCATCCGGCGGCGGACGGATCCGTGTAGGCCTCGAAGGCGACGCCCTCGTAGCGATAGCCCGAACCGGAGCCGATCAGGCCGTCCCGTTCCGCCGCGCTGGCCGTGTAGAAATGGTCGCCCGTCGCCGCGTTGGTGAAGTGGAACACGTCCGTGGTGCCGGCCGACCCGGTGGGGGCGGCCCAGCCGACCCCCTGATACGCGTAGGCCGATTGCGACGTCTTCAGCGCGTCCCGCTCCGCGGTGCTGGCGGTGTAGAGGTGCTGGCCGGTGGACGGGTCGTAGAAGTGGAAGACCGGCTCCAGGGGGGCGCTCGCGTTCGGGTTCGCCTGGTAGGCGCGCAGGTAATCGATGTTCATCTGGGCCGGGAACGGCGTCGTCGCGTCGGCATCGCCCGGCCACGTGCCGCCGACCGCCAGGTTGGCGATCATGTACATCGGCTTGTCCAGGTCGGCCGGGGTGGGCGTGCGGAAGACCTCCTGGCTGTCGAAGTAGAAGGCCAGGCTGTCGGGCCCCCAATCGACCCCGTAGGTGTGGAAGCCGTCGCTCATGTCGGCGACCTGCGTGGCGGCCTGGGCGAGGGTGTGGTCGCCGGCGGTCTGGCCGGGTCCCAGGCTGTGCACGCTGGTGTAGAGCCTGCCGGGCTCGTGCCCGAGCATCTCCATCACATCGATCTCGGGCGGCCAGGAGCCGTCCTGCGCCAGCAGCCAGAAGGCCGGCCACATCCCCTGCCCGGCCGGCAGCTCGGCCCGCATCTCGAAATAGCCGTAGGTCTGGCTGAAGCTGTGGGACGTGTTGATCATCCCGGACGTGTAGGGCTGGCCGCCGAGGTCCGGCAGCAGCGCCGGGTCGGACGGCGCCGCCGTGATGGTCAGGATGCCGTTCTGGACGCTGAACGGGTTGGGCAGTGCCGCGCCGCCGCCGCCGACGCCATGGTCGGCCCGGAGGTACCATTGCTGCTCCTGGTTGAACGGCCGCGTCCCGGTCGCCGTGACGTAGCTGCCCCATTGCGGCCCGCCCGCCGTGTCGAGGCCCGAGGTTCCGTTCCAGAGCTGGAGCGTGTCGAACTCGGCGCTGTAGGTCAGGGTCGCGGTCTGCGCGAGGTTCTTGGGGTCGATCGGCATCGTGGCTGGCCCGTGAGTTCCGCCGAATTCTGCAGGAACAATCCCTGTATACAATCAGGAGTTGCAAAAGTCCTGCCGAACGTCCCTGGACGGCCCTACTTCTCGCGAAACGCCCGGCGCGCCTGATCGACCAGGGGCTTGGTGAGGTAGGACAGCACCGTCCGGTCGGCGGTCCGGATGAAGGCCTCCACGGGCATGCCGGGCATCAGCTTGGCGCCGTCGAGGCGGCTCAGCTCGTCCTTGGTCACCCCCAGGCGCACCAGGTAGTAGAAGCTGCCGGTCCGCTTGTCCTCGCTGACGTCGGCGGCGATCCGGGTGACGCGGCCGTTGAGCTCCGGCGTGGTCCGCTGGTCGAAGCTCGGGAAGCGCAGGCCGGCGGCCTGGCCGGTCTGCAGCCGGTCGATGTCCTGGGGGGCGACCCGGACCTCGGCCACCAGGGAATCGGCGTTCGGGACGATCAGCATGATCGGCTCCCCCGGGGCGATCACGCCCCCGCGGGTATGGACGGCGAGCTCGTGGACGTAGCCGGTCTGCGGCGCGCGGATCTCGATCCGCTGCAGCTGGTCGAAGGCGGCGATCCGCTGCTCGGTCAGGGTCGCGGCCTTGGCGCGGTTCTCGGCCAGCTCCTTGGCGACGTCGCTGCGCAGGTTCTGCTCGAGCTGGATGATCTGCAGCTCGGTCTCTGAGACCTTGCCCTTGGCCTGGGCGATGTTGGCCACCAGGACCCCGCGCTCGCCCTTGAGCCGGGACATGTCCCGCTGCAGGCTGGTGAGCCGGGTCAGCTGGATCAGGTTCTTCTTCCAGAGATCCTCGACGCCCTCGTATTCCCGGCCGATGATCGCGGTCTCCTGCTCCTTGGCGGCGGCCTGCTCGACCAGGCCCTTGATCTCCTCGCGCAGCTGGCCGATCCGCTCGCGCAGCTGCGCCTTCTGGCCCTGGAGCGCGTCGCGGCGGAAGCGGAACAGCTTGCGCTCGCCGTCGACGATCCGGGCGACGTCGGGGCCGGCCCCGGCGAGCTCGGCTGGGAAGGCGGGCTCATCGCGGCCGTCGCGCTCGGCCTCCAGCCGGGCGTTGCGGGCGGCGATCTCCCACAGGCTCTTGGTGACGCTGTCGTAGGTGGCCCGGGTGGTGGTGGCGTCGAGCCGGACCAGCAGGTCGCCGGCCTGGACGCGGGCGCCCTCCTGGATCGGCAATTCGGCGACCACGCCGCCGGTCGGGTGCTGGACCTTCTTGATGTTGCTCTCGACCACCAGGGAGCCGGTGGCGATGATCGCCCCGGACAGCTCGGTGGCGGCGGTCCAGGCGCCGGTGCCGGTGGCCAGCACGATCACCGCGGCGACGCCGACCACGTGCCGCCGGAGCGAGCGCCGGGTCTCGCGGGTCGGGTCGTCTGTGACCTGGTTGCGCGTCATGCGACCCTCGTGGGTGTCTGCCGGGTCAGGGCGCCGAGCTGCGCCAGGACTTCGTCGCGGGGCCCGTGCAGCCGCACGCGGCCCTCGCCCAGGACCAGGATGCGATCGACCGCGGCCAGCGCGCTCGGCCGGTGGGCGATCACCACCACGATGCCGCCCCGGGCGCGCACGCCCTGAACGGCCGCCGACAGGGCGCGGTCGCCGTCGACGTCGAGGTTGGAATTGGGCTCGTCGAGCACCACCAGGAACGGGTCGCCGTAGAGCGCTCGCGCGAGCGCGATCCGCTGGCGCTGGCCGCCCGACAGGCCGAGCCCGCCGGCGCCGACCCGGGCGTCGTAGCCGCCGGGCAGGCGCAGCACGACCTCGTGGACCCCCGCCGCCTTGGCGGCCGATTGCAGGGCCTCCGGGTCGGGGGCCGGGTCGAATCGGGTGATGTTCTCCGCGATGGTGCCGTCGAACATCTCGATGTCCTGCGGCAGGTAGCCGATGGCGCGGCCGAGGGCGTCGGGGTCCCACTGGTCGATCGCCGCGCCGTCGAGGCGGATCACCCCGCGGACCGGCCGGGCCAGGCCGACGAGCGCCCGGGCGAAGGTGGATTTGCCCGAGCCGCTGGCCCCGATCACCCCGAGCGCGCTGCCGGGGGCGAGGGCGACGTTGACGTCGTGCAGGATCAGGCTGTCGGTCCCGGGGGCGGCGATCGACAGGGCGGTCACGCGCACGCTCTCCCGGGGCGCCGGCAGGGGCGTCAGGGCCTCCGGCTCCCGCCCGGGCAGGAACGCCACGAGCCGGCTCCAGGCCTGCCGGGCGGCCGAGAACGACTTCCAGTTGGCGATGGCGAGATCCACCGGGGCCAGCGCCCGGGCCGACAGGATCGTGGCGGCCAGCATCACCCCGGCGGTGGCCTCCTCGCGCACCACCAGGTAGGCGCCGAGCCCCAGGATCCCGGATTGCAGCACCGTGCGCAGGAGCCGCGCCACCGCGCCGAAGCCGATGGCGAGGTCGTTGCCGGAGGTGGCGACGTCGAGGTTCTTGCGGGTCCGGACCTGCCAGAGGTCGGCCACCCGCGCGCGCATCCCCAGCGCGCAGAGCAGCGGCGCCGTCCGGTGCGCCATGTCGGTGAAGGCGCGGCGCTCGCCGGCGACCCGCACGCTCTCCCGGGTGGTCTCGGCGGAGGCCCAGTCGGTCAGGACCGTCAGCACGCACAGGAACAGGGCGCCCCCCGCGATCGCGGCCCCGAGCCAGGGATGGAACAGGAAGCAGACCGCGATATAGAGCGGCACCCAGGGCAGGTCGAAGAAGGCGGTGAGCGCCAGGCTCGACACGAAGCCCCGCACGGTGTCGAGGTCGCGCAGGGCCTGGGGGCCGTCGTCGCCACGGGGCGTCTCGGAGCCGCGCGCCAGCAGGGTCCGGAAGATCCGCGGGCCGAGGCGCTCGTCCACGAGGCGGCCGAACCGCGACAGGATCCGGGCGCGGAACACCTCGAACACGCTCTGGATCACGAACAGCATCAGGGCGATGCCGGCGAGCCCGACCAGGGTGGCGATGCTCCGGCTCGGCAGGACCCGGTCATAGACCTGGAGCATGAAGATCGGGGCAGTCAGCATCAGCAGGTTGATCAGGCCGCTGACGATCATCACGGTGATCAGGGCGGTGCGCCCGGCCCGGATCGCGGCCCAGAATTCCCGCCGCTTGGCAGCACGCAACACGCGTTCGTCGGTCACAGGACTTCCCCCCGGCGGCTCGGCACGCTCACAGAAGAACCCCCGCCGCGTGGGCGGCGGGGGCTTCGGTCGTCACAGGCCGAGCAGGTGCAGGCCGCCCGTGGCCGAGTGTGGGGTCGGATCGGTGTGGTGGATGTCGGCGTGGCTGCCGAGGTCGATCGTGACGATCCCGAGATCGAGGCTCGCCCCGTGGGAGCCGCCCGCATCCCCGCCTCCGGCCGGCGCCGCCGAGGCCGGGCTCAGGATCTGACCGACCAGGGAATCCGCGCCGCCACCGCCGCCCTGCGGCAGCAGGATGCTGTCGCCGGTGAGCAGGCTGGCGGTGGCCAGGCTCGGCTGGTCGGCGCCCACCGCGATGGCGCTCGCCTGGACGGTGTGGGACGGATCCGCCGCTGGGGTGAGCACGGCGGCGTTGGCCAGGGGCGTCGTGCTGGTCGGGCCCGCGGCCACGTCGATCAGCGGATGGGTCCCGGCATCGCCCGAGCCGCCGCCGGTCAGGCCGCCCAGCAGGCCGCCGACCGTGTTGCCGCCCCCGCCGGTTCCGGACCCGCCCAGGGCCGAGGTCGCGGTCCCGAGCACGCCGTCGAGCGGGGTGCCGCCGGTGGCGGCGCCCGAGAGGGCCCCGGTCACCGACCCCAGCACGCCGCCGGCCGCATCCGCGACCTGCCCGACATCGCCGACCACCTGCCCGATCGCCGGGCCTGCGTTGCCGGTCAGAACCGCGCCCGGCAGGTTGACCACGTCGGTCACGAGGTTGCTCGACTCGCCGAGTTCGCCCAGGCCGACGGCGGTGCCGAGGTTGATCACGGCGTGGAGCGGATCGTTCAGAACCGGCACGTCGTGGCCCACCTGCTCCAGCGCCCCGTGGATGCCGTCGATCACGCCGTTGGCGAGGCCGGCGACGGGCTGCAGCGGCGCATTCGCCCCGAGCAGGGCGCCGGTGCCGCCAGCCTGGCCGCCGGTGAGGCCGCCGAGCAATCCGTCGAGCGGGCTCCCGCCGCCCTGGCCGCCGGCGGCACTCGACAGGATGCCGGTCACGGACCCCAGCACGCCGCCGGCCGCATCCGCGACCTGCCCGACATCGCCGACCACCTGCCCGAGCGCCGGAAGCCCATTGCCGGTCAGCACCGCGCCGGGCAGGTTGACCATGTCGGTCACGAGGTTGCTCGACTCGCCGAGTTCGCCCAGGCCGACGGCGGTGCCGAGGTTGATCACGGCATGGAGCGGCTCGTTCAGGATCGCCACGTCGTGGCCCACCTGCTCCAGCACCCCGTGGATGCCGTCGATCACGCCGTTGGCGAGGCCAGCCACGGGCTGCAGCGGCGCATTCGCCCCGAGCAGGGCGCCGCTGCCGCCAGCCTGGCCGCCGGTGAGGCCACCGAGCAGCCCGTCGAGGGGCGTCGCGCCGTGGCCGCCGAGCAGGCCGTCCACCGTCGACGTGACCGGGGCGAGCAGGCCGCCGGCCGGGGCTCCGGACCCACCGAGGAGACCGGTGACACCGCCCAGCACGCCGTCGAGGGGCAAGGCGCCATCACCGCCATGTCCGCCCAGCAACCCGTCCACCGCGGCGGTGACCGGGGCGAGCAGGGTGCCGCCCGGCGCTCCGGCATCGCCGCCGAGCCCGCCGAGCCCGCCGAGGAGGCCGGTGACGCCACCGAGCAGGCCGCCGGCGGCGTGGGTCACGGCGCCGACATCGTTGAGGATCGGCGACAGCGCCCCGAGGCCCTGGCCGCCCAGCAGTTCGCCGGGCAGGGCCGCGACGTCGGTCAGGAGATTGCCGCCCTGCCCCAGATAGCCGAGGCCGAGCGTCTCGCCGAGATTGGTCAGGCCGTGGAGCGCGTCGTTGAGGAGCGGCACCCCGTGCCCGACATTCTCCAGGGTCGCGTGGAGATCGAGGACGGCCGTGTTCGCCAGGTTGGTGACCGGCGCCAGCAGCCCGTCCGAGGACAGCAGGCCCCCGGCGCTGGCGGCGCCGGTGACCGACCCGACCAGGGTGTCGGCCGAGCCGAGGACGTGGCCGAGATCGGACAGGACGGGGCTGGCCGAGGCGAGGCCGCCGCCGGTCAGGAGCGATCCGGGCAGCGCCAGGGTGTCGGTCAGGAGGTTGCCGCTCTGGCCCAGATAGCCGAGGCCGATCGTCTCGCCGAGCGCCGTGACCGCGTGGACCGGCGCGTTGAGCACCGACACCTGATGGCCGGCATCCTCCAGGGTCGTGTGCAGGTCGAGGACGGCCTGGTTGAGGATGCCGGTCGCCGGGCTGAGGATCCCTCCGGCCCCGACCAGGCCGTTGCCGCTCGCCGGCACGGCGGTGACCGATTCCAGCAGGGTGCCGGCAGCCACGGTAACGGCGCCGGCATCGCTCAGCAGCGACGGGATCGCGCCGGCGCCGGCCGGGTCGGCGACGGCACCGGTCAGGTCGGTGATCAGGTTGCCGGCCTCGCCGATATGGCCGAGGCCCACGGTCTCGCCGACATTGGTCAGCCCGTGCAGCGGTCCGTTGAGCGGCGCGACCGCGTGGCCGAGCCCCTCCAGTTGCGCGTGGGTGTCGAGCACCACCTGGTTCGCCGGGGCGCTGACCGCGTCGGGCAGGGCCGATCCGCTCGCATCCGTAGAGCCGACATCGACGGTGCCCTCGATGATCGACGCGATCGGGCCGAGGCTCGCGAGCTGGCCGGTGGAGAGGGCGGTCGTGGACAGGAGCGCTTCGGGGCCGACGAGCCACGCGAGCGAACGGGACGCCGGGCTGAGGATTGCGGTGGACGAGAGCGACATGAGCACCTCCGGGTTCACCCAGTAACCATCTCTGCAACTCTGGGTTGCAAATTCGGCTGTCGGTACTGAATACGGAGGTTTATCCCGGTCCGGCCGGTGGCTCTGCTGGCAAAGGTCAGTCTCGGCCAGGCCCGTTTCGAGGGTCTGGTATCATCCGGTGACGGATGCTTCGGATCGGGACCAAGACCCGCCGCGCGCCGCGTCGGCTAGGCCCCGGCCCAGGCCGCGTGGACGGGCCCGGCGGCCGTGTCCGGCTTGGCGTCGCCGATGAAGATCACCACCGGGCCGTGCTCGGCGCGGCGCGGGTCGTAGAAGTCGAGCAGGTCCGGATAGAGCTGCTGGACGAAGGCCGGGCGCAGGCCGTCCCGGCGGAGCAGGTGATCGATCACGACCTGGTCCCCGTGCACGGCGTTCGGGACCGGGCCGCAGGAACCGGCCGCCATCCAGCGCTCGGGCTCGGCCGCGAAGCGCGCGTAGAGGCTGGCGAGCGCGTCCCCGTTCCAGCGCAGCAGGGCGCTGGAGAGCCGCCCGCGGTGGAAGTAATCCTCCATGGCGGCGAGGCCGGGCTCGGCCAGGGCGTCGGCCGGGCCGGTAAAGACGGTGTCGAGGTCGCACAGCAGGGTCGTGCCCTCCGCCAGCCCCGGGCGGAACGCCTCCATCTTGGCCCACCAGGCCGGCCAGCCGTGCCGCAGCGGCACCCGCTCGACCCCGGCCACGGCCAGCGGCAGGTCGGTCAGGCACAGGATCCGGTCGAAGGCCGGCGCGTGGCGGCGCGCCCCCCGGGCGAGGCGCTCGACCCAGGTCGCGTCGTAGCGGCCCCGCCTCCTCAGGACGGTGATCAGCGTGGTCATGGCGCGTCCTTGGCGTCGGGTGGGTGCAGGCGCAGGCGCCCGGCCGCCGCGGCCTCGGCGAACCAGGCCCGCTCGGCCGCCCAGGGATGGCCGGGCCAGCCCGCGAAGCCGAAGCCGTGGATGTCGACCGGGCCGGATACCGCGGGGCGGTCGCGCAGGAGCGCGAGGCTGACCAGGAAGCCGGTGCTCGGGTTGGGGCATCCCTCCGTGCCGGGCGCGAGGCGGCGCCGCGCCTCCGCGTGCAGGGCCTCGGGCAGGAGATGGACCGGCTTGCCGAGGGGGCGCAGCAGCGCCAAGGCCTCGCGGGTCCAGCAGATCGGCTCGGGCGCGTTCGCCTCCGCGGGCAGCATTGGGAACGGCAGGATGAACGCCTCGGCCTGCCGCACCACCGGACGGTCCAGGAATCCCGGGTCCGCCAGCCATTCGCGCATCTGCCCGCCGCGATTGACCAGGGCGAGATGCGTGACGCGCGATCCGGTGCGCCCGCCGAAGCCGGGGGCGTTGTTGAAGCGCACGACCTGGGCGGCCGCGTCGATCGCGCGCGCCGCCGGGCCGATCCCGGGCGCGTTGCCGACGATGGCGAGGGACGCGCGCGGGTCTGCGGGCGCCGCACTTGAGGGATCGATGGCGGTGGGCATGGGCGATAGGGGCGTGAGGAACAGCCGAGGTATGGCGCCGGCTTCGCGCCACCAGGGCGCCGCGACAAACCGGAGCGCCCGGTGACGCGCCCGCGCCGCTGCTTCGTCTGCGCCGCCGACATGCTGGCGCCGAGCACCCGGAACCTCGACTTCCCGGGCGGATGCCGGCGCCTGTTCCGGATCGCCTGCGGCTCCTGCGGGGTCCTGATCGCGCCGGAGGCGGACCCAGACCGATGCTGGCGGGATCTCGCCGGGCGGCTCGCCGCGCCGGTCTTCGTCCCCGACCCGGAGGCGGGTTACGGCCTCGACCTCTACACCCTGCGCAGCGCCGCGACCCGGCTCGGCCGCGGCATCCGCCCCCTCGGCCCGGTGGATCGCGCCGCCCTGCTGAAGCCCCACAGCGCGCGTGCCGCGGAAGGCGCCCTGTACGACCTCGACGGCGCCGAGCGGCGCCCGGTTTCGCTCGGGCTGATCTGCCGCCCGGCCGAGCGGGATTCCGTTCTGGCGGCCCTGCCGGCGCAGGCCGCCTGGGCCGCGGATGTCGCGATCCTGCTCGACGCGGCCCCTGCCCCGGCCCGGGCCGTGGCGGTTCCGGGGTTTTCCCCCGGCGCCGTGCGGGTGGCGGCCCGGCCGCTGGCCGGCGACTTCGCCGCCCAGCGCAACGCCCTGCAGGATCTCGCCCGCAGCCCCTGGATGCTGCAGCTCGACGCCGACGAGAGCCTCGATCCCGCGACCGGCCTGCTCCTCCCGGCTCTCGCGGCGCTCGCCGAGGCCGGCGACGTCGTCTCGGTCGGGCTGCCCCGGCGCAACCGCGTCGACGGCATCCTGTCGGATGTCTACCCGGACGTGCAGTACCGGCTGAACCGCACGGCAACCCGCTATGCCGGCCGGGTGCACGAGCGGCCGGCGCTGCCCGGCGGCTGGACGCAGAGCTTCATCGCGCTCCACGGGGCGATCGACCACGCGCTCTCCGGCGCCCATGTCCGGGCGCGCTCGCAGCGTTACGAGGCGCTGGATCCGGGGCGCGGGCGGGTCGAGGAACGAGACGCGCTGCTGCGGCCCTATCGCGCCTGAGCGATCGCCCGGCGGTAGAGGGCGAGTGTCTCGTGCCCGAGGCTCGCCCGGTCGAACCGGCCGGCGGCCTCCAGGGCCCGGGCCCGGTAGGCCGAGCGCAGGGCGGGATCGCGCAGGAGCGGGCGCAGCGCCTCGGCGAGGTCCGAGCCGGTCGCCGCCCGCGCCAGCGGCCCCGCCCCCGGGACCCCGACGAAGGCCCGGGCGCTCGCATCCTCGGCGCAGGCCACCACCGGACGGCCATAGGCCAGGGCCTCCTGGTAGACGAGGCCGAAGCTCTCGTAGCGCGAGGGCGCCAGCACGACCTGCGCGCCCGCATAGGCCTCGGCCAGGCCCCGCGCGTCGATCCGGCCGCGGGCCCGGATGCGGCTCCGGGCGGCCTCGGACAGCTCGGCCGGCAGGTCGCCCGGGGGTACCCCGACGAGGTCGAGCGCGAAGGGCGGCAGCGCCCCCCGCGCCTGCTCCCCGGCCAGGATCGCAACGGCGTCGAGCAGGGCGTCGAAGCCCTTGCGCGCCTCGGCCCGGCCGACGAACAGCAGGCGCACCGGTCCCGCCCCGTCCGGGTAAGGCGCCGCCCGGGCGGCGGCCGCGATCTCCGGCGGCAGGCTCAGGCCGATCACCGCCTCCGGCCGCCGGCCCGCCAGCCCGTAGGCCCGGGCGATCACCTCCGCATGCGCCTGCGTGTTGGCGATCAGCCCGGCGCTGCCTTGCGCCTGCCGGCGCTCCAGGCGGTCGGCGGCGGCGCCGTCGAGGCGGTCGCGCAGGCCCGGCATGCGGTCGCGGGTGAAGGCGGCGGGGGTCGAGCTGCGGGTCACCAGAGGCAGATCCCGGCGGCCGGCGAGCAGCAAAGCCGGGGCGTACCAGTTCGTCGCCTCGACCACGGCGAACGGCGCCCGGGCATGCTCGGCCAGGACCGCCCGCCGGACGGCGACCGGCGCCGCCAGATGGCCGATTGCCCCCCAGAGGCGCAGCCGCGCCAGCCGGCCCTCCGGCGGCAGGGCCAGGCCGACCACGGTGACGCCCCCGACCCGCTCCCGGCCGGTCCGGTCCAGGGTGAAGACCGTCACGTCCGCCCCCACCCCGGCCAGGCTCTCGGCGATCTCGCGGGCCGCCGTCGACAACCCGCTGGGGGCCGGCGGGTAATCCCAGGCGACGAGGGCGGTGCGCATCAGCGGCCGAGGAGGCGGCGGTAGAGCGCGAGGTAGTCGCGCGCCATGCGCTCGGCGGTGAAGCGCTCTTCGAAACGCCGCCGAATGCGCGCGCGGTCGAGCGTGCCGATCCTGCGAAGAGCCGCGATCGCCTCGGCCTCGGTCGCGACGACGAACCCGGTCACGCCGTCCTCGACGATCTCCGGGACGGACCCGCGATCCCAGGCGATCACGGGCGTCCCACAGGCCATCGCCTCGATCATCACCAGCCCGAACGGCTCGGGCCAGTCGATCGGGAACAGCAGCGCCCGGGCGCTGCCCAGGAGGTCCCCCTTCTGAATGTCGTCGACCGGCCCGAGATAGGTCGCGTCGGGCCCGAGCAGCGGGCGCACCTGCCGGTCAAAATAGTCCGGGTTGCCGACATCGATCGTGCCGCCCAGCCGGATCGGCATCCCGGCCGCCCGGGCGACGCGGATCGCGGTGTCCGGGCGCTTCTGGTCGGTCAGGCGCCCGACGAAGGCGACATGGGCCTCCGGCGCGGCCTGGAAGGCGTAGCGGTCCCGAGCAATGCCGTGATGCACGATCCCGGCCCGGTTGGCCGCCGGGATGCCGGTGGCCTGGGCCGCCGAGATCGCCGCCACCGGCAAATCGGGGAAGCCGGCGAAGAACAGCGCGCGGTCGAGTTCGTCCACCCGCCAATGCACCGTGGTCAGGCTGCACGCTCGGGCCGCACCGAGCAGCGCCGCATGGGCGAACTCGCCGTGGCAATGCACGATGTCGAAATCGGGCAGCCGCCGCCGCAAAGCCTCCAGCTGCAGGGCCTCGAGCGCCGCCGGAACCCCGGGCGCGACCCGGCCGTGACGCTGTTCGAGAGCCGCGAGACTCGGGTAATCGCCGACGCGCGGCAAGTCTGTCGCACTGTCCGAGGGCGCGAATAGCGTTACGTCCACGCCCAAGCTTCGTAGCGCCGTGCTGAGATCGTGCACGACCCGCTCGGTGCCGCCGTGATGGTTTGGGGGAACGGGAAAAATGTTCGGTGCGACCTGGGCAACACGGATCACGGCGCTCTCTTCACATAGGTTAAATTCGTGGAAGCGGCCGACAGCGTCAGCAAGCGCCTGATGTTCGTCCTGCACATCGCCCTGCAGGGCTGCCTGCGCGGCCGCGATGTCGTCTACGGCCTCACCGCTGATACCGGCGGCCATATCCGCTACCTGCTGGATCTCGTCGCCGCCTCGGCGCAGGATTTCGGCGTCGCCGAGATCGTGGTGGCCACGCGCCTGTTCCAGGGGCCGCCCGGCCCGGATTACGCCGTGCCCGAAGAGCGCATCTCCGACAAGGTCAGGCTGGTGCGGCTCCCGAGCGCGGCGCCGGGCTACCTGTCCAAGGAGGCGATGCACGAAGAGGTCGCGAGCTTCGCCGACAACCTCGTCGCCTGGATCGGCGCCCAGGCGCGCGCGCCCGACCTGATCCACGCCCATTACGCCGATGCCGCCGCGGTGGCGGCGATCGTCGAGGCGCGGCTCGGGATCCCGTTCGTGTTCACCGCGCATTCGCTCGGCCGGGTCAAGGCCACGATGCTCGGCGGGGACGCCGCCGGCGCGCCCGATCTTGCCCGCCGGATCGCCACCGAGGAGGCGGCGCTTGCTCAGGCCACCCTGGTCATCGCCTCCTCCCGGGACGAGGCCGAGGTCCAGTATGCGGGCTACGAATCCTACAATCCCGGCCGCGTCCGCGTCGTGCAGCCGGGCAGCGATCTCGCGCGCTTCGCTGCCGCCCGGCCCCATCCCCGGGTCGACGCCCTGATCGACCGGTTCCTGCACGATCCCGCCAAGCCGCCGCTTCTGGCGATGGCCCGGCCTGTGGCGCGCAAGAACCTCGCGGCCCTGGTCCAGGCCTATGGCGAGAACCCGGAGCTGCGGGCCCGGGCCAACCTGGTGATCGTGGCCGGCACCCGCGGCGACATCGACGCCCTCGACGGCGACATGGCCGCCACGATGCGCGACCTCCTGGTGCTGATCGACCGCTACGACCTCTACGGGTCGGTGGCCTATCCGAAGACGCACCGGCCCGACGACGCACCGGCGATCTACGCCTATGCCCGGGAGCGCGGCGGCCTCTTCGTCAATCCGGCGCTGAACGAGCCGTTCGGCCTGACCCTGCTGGAAGCCTCGGCGGCCGGCCTGCCACTCGTCGCCACCGACAGCGGCGGCCCCAACGACATCGTCGAGACCTGCGGCAACGGGCTGCTCGTCGATCCCCGCGACCCCGCGGCGATCGCCCAGGCCTGCTTGCGCATCCTGGCCGATCCTGCCCTGCGCGCCCGCTACGTGGCGGGCGGGGGCCGGGCCGCGGCGGCCTATGATTGGGACCGGCACGCCGCGCGCTACCACGCCCTGCTGCGCGCGCTGCTCGCCCCCGAGCCGCCCCTGCGGACGCCCTGGCAGCTCCTGGTCTGCGATATCGACAACACCCTGGTCGGCTGCGAGGCGGCGCTCGGCATCTTCCGGCGCTGGCGCAGCCAGCAGACGGGCCTAGCCTTCGGGGTCGCGACCGGCCGCTCGTTCCACAGCGCCATGGCGGTGCTGGAGCAGCAGATGAGCCCGCGGCCGCAGGTGATGATTACCTCGGTCGGCTCCGAGATCTACCATCTCGACGCCAACGGCGTGACCTACACGGCCGACGCCGCCTGGCGCGAGACCATTGCGGCGGGCTGGGACCGGGCGGCGGTGCGCGCGGCGCTGGCCGGCATCGACGGCCTCCTGCCCCAGGGCCCGCTCGAGCAGCGCCCGTACAAGCTGAGCTATTTCGGCGGGGCCGCCGCCGCCCACCGGGTCGGCGCGCATCTCGCCGAGGCCGGCCTCGCCGCCCGGGTGATCCACAGCCACGACCGCTACCTCGACGTCCTGCCGGCCGAGGCCTCGAAAGGCACCGCGGTGGACCATGTCCGCGCCCTCTACGGCCTGCCGGAGCGGGCGGTGTTCGTGGCCGGGGATTCCGGCAACGACGTCGAGATGCTGCGCGCCCGGGTGCAGGCGATCATCGTGGCGAACTATTCCGACGACCTCGCCAGCAACGCGGCGCTGCAGCACTCCTACGTCGCCCGGGCCTCGCATGCCCGGGGCATCATCGAGGGCGTGGCGCATTTCCGCCGGATGCTGGCCCATGCTTCCTGACATTCGGCCCACTGAGGCGCCCTCGACGAGCGTGCTCACCCTGGTGCGCGGCCGGGCGGCGAGCCTGCGCAACCTGATGCACGGCCTCGCCCGCCAGAGCGCGCGCCCCGGCGAGCTGGTGATCGCCTGGATGCAGCCCGAGCCGGCCGCGGACCTGCCCGATCCCGGCTGCCCGGTGCGCCATGTCCATGTCCCGGGCGAGCCGATGCCGCTGGCGGCCGCGCGCAACCGCGCCGCCGAGGCCGCCGCCGGCGACCTGCTGATCTTCCTCGACGTGGATTGCATCCCGGCCTCCGGCCTCGTCGGCGCCTACGCGGCGGCGGGCGCCGAGGGCCTGCTCCTCGGCGAGGTCCTGTACCTGCCGCCGGAGGCCGGCCCGGCTCTGGACGCTCTCGCTCTCGACGACGCGGCCCTCGACCGCCTCGGCCGCCCGCACCCGGCCCGGCCGCCGGTGCCGGAGACGGGCCTGCGCCGGGAGCCCGATCCGGGCCAGCTCTGGGGCCTATCCTTCGCCCTGCCCGCCCGGGCCTGGCGCGCGGTCGGCGGCATGGACGAGGGCTTTACCGGCTATGGCGGTGAGGAGACAGATTTCGCCGCCCGCCTCGCCGCCACCGGGCTGCCGACCGACTGGGTCGCGGGCGCCCGGGCCTACCACCAGCACCATCCGGTCCACGTCCCGCCGCTGCAGCATTTCGCGCCGATCCTGGCCAACGCCGCCCGCTTCCGCGCCCGCCACGGGCGCTGGTGCATGACCTACTGGCTCGACCAGTTCCGCGCCGCCGGGCTGATCGAGTGGGACGACGCCGCCCCGGCGATCCGCCTGATCCGCCCGCCGACCGCCCCGGAGATCGCCGCGTCGCGGCGGCCCGGCGCCCTGTTCTCGTGAAGCAGACCATGAAGAAGCCGATCGCGTTCTTCGTCCACCACCAGGGCCGGGGCCACGCCAACCGCACCATGGCGGTGGCCGCCGAGTTCGCCCGCGACCGTCCGGTCTCGGTGCTGACCGCCGGCCCGCACCTGTTCGACGGCTTCGCGCGCGACATCGAGATCGTACCCCTGCCCGACATGATCGGCGCCGCCGTGCCGACCCCGCGCCTCTACGCCGAGCCGACCCCGCAGGTGATGCATTGCGTGCCCCTGGGGCTCGCTCCGATGCGCCGGACCATGCGGACCATCCTCGATCATCTCGACGCGCGCGAGGTCGGTCTGTTCGTGGTCGACGTCTCGGCCGAGATCGCGCTGCTCGCCCGGATCGCCAGCGTGCCGGCGGTGCAGATCCGGATGCACGGCGACCGCTCCGATATCGGCCATGTCGGCGCCTACGAGGCCTGCGTCGGGATGCTGGCGCCCTTCGACGCCCGGCTGGAACAGGCCGACTATCCCGCCTCCCTGCGCGCCAAGACCTTCTACAGCGGCGGCCTGTGCACCAGCCTCGACCGCGTCCTCGACCGGGCCGAAGCGCGGGCCAAGCTCGGCCTCGACCCGCAGCGCGAGATCATCGTCGCGGTGACCGGCGGCGGCGGCAGCGGCACCCCCTACGCGCCGCTCACCGTGGCGGCGCGCGCCGAGCCCGACGCCCTGTGGCTCACGCTCGGGCCGACCCACCG
This sequence comes from Methylobacterium sp. ARG-1, assembly GCF_001262595.1. Lineage (NCBI taxonomy): Bacteria > Pseudomonadati > Pseudomonadota > Alphaproteobacteria > Hyphomicrobiales > Methylobacteriaceae > Methylobacterium > Methylobacterium sp. ARG-1. Next base: position 10,090 of record NZ_LHCD01000025.1, on the reverse strand, counting down.
GGAGGGCCACGAGACCGATTTCGCCAACCTGCGCGAGCTGGGCTGGGTGCCCTCCGTGACCGACTACCTCGCGGCCGCCGACATCGTGATCGCCTCGGCGGGCGACAACACGGTCCACGAGGTCGCCCGGGTCGGCGGCCGCCTGATCGTGATGCCGGAATGGCGCTACTTCGCCGAGCAGACCCGCAAGGCCGAAGCCCTGGTCCGCCTCGGCGCCGCCGTCCAGGCCCCCGTCTGGCCCGGCGATCTCCAGGGCTGGCGCGACCTCCTGGCCCGCGCCCGGACGCTCGACGGCGCCGAGCTGCGCGGCCTCTATGCCCCGGACGCCGCCCGGCGCGCCGCCGGCTGGCTCGAAGGCCTGACCGACGAGCTCTGGCAGAGCGCCGCGGAGCCCGGCCTGCTGCGCGTCGTCGCGGCCGGTTGATCGCCCGCCCCTACCCCGTCAGCCACCAGCCGGAGCCCGACCGTCGCATGTCCACCGTTTCCGTCGTGACCCTGGCCAAGGGCCGGCCGGCGCATCTGCGCAACGTGCTGCGCGGCCTGGAGCGCCAGACGCAGGCCCCCGCCGAGTTCATCGTCGCGGTCATGCAGGACGAGCCCTACGACCTGCCCGAGACGTCGTTTCCGGTCCGCCAGATCCGGGTTCCCGGCCGCGAGCTGCCGCTGGCGGCCGCGCGCAACCGCGGCGTGGACGCCGCCACCGGCGCGGGCATCGTCTTCCTGGACGTCGACTGCATCCCGGCCCCCGACCTCGTCGCCGACTATGCGCGCGGGCTCGCCGAGCTCGACGGCCTGCTGATGGGCGAGGTGCTGCACCTGCCCGAGCACGCCACCGCGGGCGCCTGGCGCTACGCCGACCTCGCGGCGAGCGCGGAGCGGCATTCCGACCGCCGCGGGCCTCCGGCCTCCGGCATCGAAGTGTGCAACGATTACCGGTGCTTCTGGTCGCTCAACTTCGCGATCCGGCGGGACACCTTCCTGGCGCTCGGCGGCTTCGACGAGCGCTATACCGGCTATGGCGGCGAGGACACCGATTTCGGCAAGATCCTCGACCAGAGCGGCACCCCGATCGCCTGGATCAAGGGCGCGCTGGCCTATCACCAGTACCACCCGCACCACATGCCGCCGATCCACCACCTCGACAGCGTCGTACGCAACGCCGAGCTGTTCGAGGCCAAATGGGGCTACCGGACCATGGGCCACTGGCTCTACGCGTTCCGGGTCATGGGGCTGATCGACGACACCCCCGACCAGCCGATCCGGATCCTGCGCCGGCCCGACGCCGACGACCTCGCGCTGACCGGGCAGCAGAGCCACCAGCCCTACACCAACTCCGCCTCCGTCATCCGGTATCTGGAATCCCGGGTCGGCGCGGCGGCGACCGCGTGAGGATCGCGCTCCTCGCCCATATCCGCCACCCGGTCGCGCCGCCCTTCACGGGGGGCATGGAGGCCCATAGCTGGCACCTCGCCGAGGGACTGATGGCCCGCGGCCACGACGTCGTGCTGTTCGCCGCCGGCGACAGCGATCCGCGCTTCGCGATCGACGCCGTGGTGCCGGAGCATCACGAGCGCCGCTTCCCGGGCCTGGAGCATCGCGGCGATCCGGGGCTGCGGGCCTACGTCGATGACGGCTACGCCGCCGCCTGCGACCGGATCGCGGCGGGCGGGTTCGACGTGCTGCACAACAACAGCCTGAGCCGGCTGCCCCTGGAGCGCCGGCGGACCGCGCGGGTCCCCACCGTCACCTCCCTGCACGTGCCACCCTACGACGCCCTGCGCGGCTTCGTGCACGACAGCCCCGCGCCCGGCCACCGGATCACCGTGACCTCCCGGGCGCAGCTGCAGGCCTGGTGGCCGGAGGGCGCCCCGCCGGAGGCGGCGGTGCTCCATAACGGCGTCGATCCCGCCGCCTGGCCGTTCCGGGACCGGGGCGACGGCAGCGCCGCCTGGTTCGGGCGGCTGGCGGCGATCAAGGGCGCGCATTGCGCCATCGCGGCGGCAAAACGCGCCGGCATCGCGCTGAGCCTGTACGGCCCGATCGAGGAGCCGGATTACTGGGCGGAGCGGATCGCCCCGGAACTCGGCGGCCCGATCCGCTACGGCGGCCATCTCGACGGCCGGGCGCTCGCCGCCGAGATCGGCCGCGCCTCGGTGTTCCTGTTCACCCCGTGCTGGGACGAGCCGTTCGGGCTGGTGGCGATCGAGGCGATGGCCTGCGGCCTGCCGGTGGTGGGCCTCGCCAACGGCGCCGCCCGGGAGGTGGTCGGCGAGGCCGGATGCCTCGTGGAGCCCGGGGACGCGGCCGCCCTGGCCGGGGCGATCGGCACGGCGCTCGCGATCCCGCGCCCGGTGCCGCGGGATCGGGTCCGGCGCCTGTTCAGCCGCGACCGCTGGCTCGATGCCTGCGAGGCTTTGTACCGGCAGGCCCGGGCCGGGCTCTAGGGCCGGCCCTGCGCGTCGGCCGGGCGCCAGCGGTCGAGCTCCCGGTCGATCGCGCCCTCGGTGCCGCGCAGGAACTCCGCCGCCGGCAGGCCGGGGGCGAGGGCCGCGAGGTAGCTCACCACGATGGTGCCGGCCCGGGTGGCCGCGCCGCGGGGCCAGAACAGGCCCGAATTAACCGCCACCGGCACAACCGGCAGGCGCAGCCGGCCGTAGAGCAGCTCGACGCCGCGCTTGAATTGCAGCGGATCCCCGGCCCGGCCCCGTGTGCCCTCCGGGAAGATCAGCACCGAGCGCCCCGCCGCCACCGCCGCCTGGCTGCCCTCGATGATCGCCCGCAGGGCCTGGGTGCCGTTGGCGCGGTCGATCACGATCATCGGCGAGCGCCGCAGGAACCAGCCGACCACCGGAATCGCGAGCAATTCGCGTTTGGCCACGATCGCCACGTCGGGGACCAGCACCAGGAAGGCCAGCGTCTCCCAGGTCGATTGGTGGTTGGCCACGAGCAGGCAGGGCTCGTTCGGAATGTGCTCGCGCCCCTCCTCGACGTAGCGCAGCCCGACGATGCGGTGCAGGCCGGCCAGGACCCCGCGCGCCCAGAGCCGCGCCGCCGTGCGGACCGGCCGGGCCGGCGCCCCGGCGAGCGCCAGGACGACGAGCGGCACCAGGAACAGGGCCGTCCAGGCGGTCCAGTAGGCGACGAACAGGAGGGAGCGGGTCTGCGTCAAGATCGGGATTCACGTCGGGCCCCGGAACGGGGCGGATCCCCGGCATAGCGCCTCGCGGATCGGGGTGCACGGCAATTCAGAACGGCGCGAGAGCCGCAGCCGCCGTCCGCGGCGGTGTTTGTGCGGGTCGGCGCGGGGGTGACACCGGCCGGGCCCCGTAACGGCCTGCCCCGACCTTGAGAACAGCCGCCGCCCTGCTGCGTTATCGGAAGGTCCGGCGAGCGGGCGCGGGCGCGAAGGAGACCAGGTTGGACAGGGTGACGGGGCGTGCGGATGACGGGGGCGCTCTGTCGGACCATCGGGCGACCGGGCCGGTTTCCATCGCGGGCGGCGCGACCGGCGCGCTCATGCGGGCGTTCGACTGGTCGTCCTCGCCCCTCGGCCCGCCCGAAGGCTGGCCTCAGTGGCTGCGTGCCGCCGTCAGCCTGATGCAGGGCACCGGCTTCCCGATGTTCGTGGCCGCCGGGCCGGAACTGAGGTTCCTCTACAACGACGCCTACACGGACGTGCTCGGCAGCAAGCACCCGGCCGCGATGGGCGCGCGCTTCCCGGAGGTCTGGGCGGAGATCTGGCCGGACATCGCGCCCCTGGTCGCGGCGGCGATGTCCGGCACGGCGAGCTGGGTCGAGAACCTGCCGCTGGTCATGAACCGCCACGGCTATCCCGAGGAGGCCTGGTTCACCTTCTCCTACGCGCCGCTCCGGGACGAGGCCGGCGCGATCGTCGGCCTGTTCTGCACCTGCACGGAGACGACCGCGCGGATGCGGGCCGAGACCGCGCTTCGGGAGAGCGAGGCGCGGTTCCGCAACATGGCCGACCATGCCCCGGTGATGATGTGGGTGACCGGCGCCGACGGGGGCTGCACCTACCTCAACCGCCGCTGGTACGCGTATACCGGCCAGACCGAGGCGGAGAGCCTCGGCCTCGGCTGGCTCGACGCGGTCCACCCGGACGACCGGGATTCGTCGGCCCAGACGTTCCTGGACGCCAATGCCCGGCACGGGCCGTTCCAGGTCGAGTACCGCCTGCGCGGCGCCGACGGCCGCTATCGCTGGTTCATCGACGCGGCCCAGCCCCGCCGCGGCGAGGATGGCGGCTTCCGCGGCTATATCGGCTCGGTCACCGACATCCACGACCGCAAGGCCGCCGAGGAGCGCCTGGTCGAGACCACGCGCCGGCTCGACGCGATCCTCAACAACACCTCGCAGGCGATCTTCCTGATGGATGAGCGCCAGCACTGCAGCTACATGAACCGCGCCGCCGAGACCCTCACCGGCTTCGCCCTGGAGGAGACCGAGGGCCGCGCCCTGCACGACGTCGTCCACCACACGCGGCCGGACGGATCGCCCTACCCGCTCTGCGAATGCCCGATCGACCAGGCCTTCCCGGAGAACGAGCGCGAGCAGGGCGAGGAGGTCTTCGTCCACAAGGACGGCTCCTTCTACCCGGTCGGCTTCACCGCGAGCCCGATCCGGAACGAGCGCGGCGAGCCGATCGGCACCGTCATCGAGGCCCGCAACATCGAGGAGGAGCTGCGCGCCAAGGCCGCCCTGGAGGCGTTCAACGCCACCCTGGAGCGGCGCGTCGAGGAGGAGGCCGCCCGGCGCGAGAAGGTCGAGGAGGCCCTGCGGCAATCGCAGAAGATGGAGGCGGTCGGGCAATTGACCGGCGGCATCGCCCACGACTTCAACAACCTGCTCACCGGCATCTCGGGCAGCCTGGAACTCCTCCAGACGCGCATGAGCCAGGGCCGGATGACCGACCTCGACCGCTACATGACCGCCGCCCAGGGCGCGGCCAAGCGGGCGGCGGCGCTGACCCACCGCCTGCTCGCCTTCTCGCGCCGCCAGACCCTCGACCCCAAGCCCACCGACGTGAACGCCCTTGTCCACGGCATGGAGGAGCTGGTTCGCCGGACCGTCGGCCCGTCGATCCATATCGAGGTGGTCGGCTCGGTCGGTCTCTGGCCCGCGCTGGTCGATCCCGGCCAGCTCGAGAACGGGCTCCTGAACCTGTGCATCAACGCCCGCGACGCCATGCCGGAGGGCGGGCGCATCACCATCGAGACCGCCAACCGCTGGCTCGACGACCGCGCCGCCCGGGAGCGCGACCTGCCGCATGGCCAGTACCTGTCGCTCTGCGTCAGCGATACCGGCACCGGCATGCCTCCGGAGGTGATCGCCAAGGCCTTCGATCCGTTCTTCACCACCAAGCCCATCGGCCAGGGCACCGGGCTCGGCCTGTCGATGATCTACGGCTTCGCCCGGCAATCGGGCGGCCAGGTGCGGATCTATTCCGAGGTCGGACGGGGGACGACCGTGTGCCTCTACCTGCCCCGCTTCCACGGCGACATCTCCGCCGGGGTGGCGCTGCCGGACCCCGCGGCGGCGCCCCGGGCCGAGCAGGGCGAGACGGTGCTGGTCATCGACGACGAGCCGTCCGTGCGCATGCTGGTGACCGAGATCCTGGAGGATCTCGGCTACACGGCGATCGAAGCCGCCGATGGCCCGTCCGGGCTGAAGGTCCTGCAATCGGACGTGCGGATCGACCTGCTGATCACCGATGTCGGCCTGCCCGGCGGGATGAACGGCCGGCAGGTTGCCGATGCCGCCCGCGAAACCCGTCCGGGGCTCAAGGTGTTGTTCATTACCGGCTATGCCGAGAACGCCGCGGTGGGCAACGGCTACCTGGATGACGGCATGCAGGTGCTCACCAAGCCCTTCGTGATCGAGGCCCTGGCCGCGCGCATCCGGGACATGATCGAGGGATGAGGTCCGCGCGCCGTCCTGCGGCGCACGGGCGCCTCACGCCTGCGGCGCCGGCGGCACTGACAAGGCGGGGCACGGTCGCTACCGTGCGCGCGGCACCGGGGACGCGTGGGACCGCGGGGGAGCGTAGGGCAAGCCGATGACCGATACCGACACGGCCCCGGCGCCGCGGATCTCGACGGGTGTTCCCGGCCTGGACGACATCCTGTGCGGCGGGCTGACGCCGAGCCGGCTCTACCTGCTGGAGGGCACGCCCGGCGCCGGCAAGACCACCCTGGCGCTCCAGTTCCTGCGCGAAGGCGCGGCAAGGGGCGAGGCGACGCTCTACGTCACCCTGTCCGAGACGAGCCAGGAACTCCGGTCGTCCGCCGCGACCCATGGCTGGTCGCTGGACGACATCGAGGTCTACGAGCTCGTCAACGAGATGGGGCTCGATCCCGACAGCGAGCAATCGATCCTCCACCCGTCCGAGATCGAGCTCGGCGAGACCGTCCGCGAGGTGATCGCCCGGGTCGAGGCGCTGAAGCCCGAGCGGGTCGTGTTCGATTCGCTCTCGGAGCTGCGCCTGCTCGCCCAGAACCCGCTGCGCTACCGCCGGCAGATCCTGGCGCTCAAGCAGTTCTTCGCCAAGCGCGCCTGCACCGTGCTGATGCTCGATGACCGCACCTCGGAGACCGGCGACCTGCAGCTCCACAGCATCGCCCACGGGGTGATCTCGCTGGAGCAGGCGCTGCGCGAGTTCGGATCCGAGCGGCGCCGGCTGCGCATCGTCAAGATGCGCGGCATCAAGTACCGGGGCGGCTACCACGATTTCTCGCTGGAGACCGGGGGCATCCGGGTCTTCCCGCGCCTGATCGCCGCCGAGCATCACACCGCCTTCGACCCCCAGGCGCGCTCCACCGGCACGGATACGCTCGACCTGCTGCTCGGCGGCGGATTGGTGCCCGGCACCAACACCCTGCTGCTGGGCCCATCGGGTGTCGGCAAGACGACCATGGCGATCCGCTGCATGCTGGCTGCCCTGGAGCGCGGCGAGGCGGCGACCTACTACCTGTTCGACGAGGGCCTCGCGACCCTGCTCAGCCGGGCCGCCATCCTGGGCATGGATTTGTCCCCGCATCTCGAGAGCGGGCGCCTGACGATCACGCAGATCGACCCGGCCGAGCTCTCGCCCGGGGAATTCTCCAGCATGCTCCGGCAGGCCGTGCAGGCGCGCGGCTGCAGCTTCGTCGGGCTCGACAGCCTGAACGCCTACCTGCACGCGATGCCGGGCGAGGAGTTCCTCATTCTGCAGATGCACGAGATGCTGAGCTACCTGAACCAGCAGGGCGTCACGACGCTGCTGGTCCTGGGGCAGCACGGGGTGATCGGCGAGGTCCGCACCGATATCGACCTCAGCTATCTCAGCGACGCGATCCTGCTGTTCCGGTTCTTCGAGGCCAAGGGCGAGGTCCGCACCGCGTTGTCCGTGGTGAAGAGCCGGGTCAACGCGCATGAGCACACCATCCGCGAGATGAAGCTGGCGGCCCAGGGGATCCAGGTCGGCGAAGCCCTGACCGATTTCGAGGGTGTGCTGACCGGCCTGCCCTCCTACCGCGGCGCAAAGGCGATGCTGACCGGCGACGTCGCCGGCGGCGAGCGGTGACGGTTTCAGCGCCGGAGGAGGCGCGCGTCCTGATCCTGGCGCCGCGGGGGCGCGACGCTGCGGTGGCCGAGCAGGTGCTGGCCCGGGCCGGCACGCAGGCTGTCATCTGCCCAGACCTGGACGGCTGGCTGGACGCCCTCCGGGCCGGGGCCGGGGCCGCCCTGGTCACCGAGGAGGCGCTCGGGGGCGGGGAGCCGACGGCCCTGTTCGCCTGGCTCGAGGCGCAGCCCGCCTGGTCGGACTTCCCCTTCATCGTGCTGGCGACCCGCCAGCACGGGCACCGCTCCCGGCAGGCGTCGCAGCTGCTGGCCAAGCTCGGCAACGTCGTCCTGCTGGAGCGCCCGATCAACGCCGAGACGCTGGTCAGCGCCACGGCCGCCGCCCTGCGGGCGCGCCGCCGCCAGTACCAGGCGCGCGAGCGCCTGCAGGAGCGCGAGCGCGACCGGGAACAGCTCCGCCTCGCCAACGAGGGGCTGGAGCGGCGCGTCTCCGAGCGGACCCAGGAGGTCGAGACCGCCCGCGAGACCCTCGCCTTCGCCCTTGACGCCGCCGGGATGGGATCCTGGGATCTCGATTACGGCACCGGCGCGTCTCGGCGCTCGCCCCGCTTCGACGCGGTGTTCGGCTACGACACGCCACAAGCGTTCTGGAGCCGGGAGACCTTCCTGGCCCATGTCGTCGACGAGGATCGCGCGGGTGTCGACCGGGCCTTCGCGAGCGTCGTCCAGACTGGCCGGCTCGACCTTGAATGCCGCATCCGCCGGGCTGACGGGGCGGTGCGCTGGATCGCCCTGCGGGGTCAGGTCAAGTACGACGAGGCCGGCAACGCGACCCGGATGGCCGGCATCCTGATGGACCGCACCGACCAGCACGTCACCGAGGAGGCCCTGCGCCAGGCCCAGAAGATGGAGGCGATCGGGCAGCTCACCGGCGGCGTCGCCCACGACTTCAACAACCTGCTCACCGTCATCGTCGGTGGCCTCGACATGGTGCTGCGGCGGCCGGAGCAGGTCGACCGGGTGAAGCGTCTCGCGGAGGCCGCCATGGGCGCGGCCCGGCGCGGCGAGCAGCTGACCCAGCAGCTCCTCGCCTTCTCGCGCCGCCAGATGCTGCGGCCCCAGACGCTCAATCCCAATCGCCTGCTCCTCGACTTCAAGCCCCTGGCGGAGCGCGCCGCCGGCGGCGCGGTCGAGCTCGCCTTCGACCTCGACCCGGCTCTCGATCCGATCCGGATCGATCCGGCCCAGTTCGAGGCCGCGGTGCTGAACCTGATCGTCAACGCCCGCGACGCCATGGAGGGCCGGCCGGGCCATACCCGGATCGCGGTGACGAGCCGCAACGTCCATCTCGGCACCGGCGCGGTGGCCGAGAAGGGCGTGGCGCCCGGCCCCTACGTGCTGGTCTCGGTGACCGATACCGGCGCCGGCATCCCGCCCGACAAGCTCCAGCGGGTGTTCGAGCCGTTCTTTACCACCAAGGAGGTCGGCAAGGGGACGGGGCTCGGGTTGAGCCAGGTCTACGGCTTCACCCGTAGCGCCAACGGCTTCGTCGACATCGCCTCCGAGGTCGGGGCCGGCACCACCGTGAACCTGTATTTCCCCCGCTCCACCGACCCGGCCGGCGAGGAGACCGGGGCTGGCGCCCTGCGCACCATCCCGCTGCGCCGCGCCGGCGAGGGCGAGACCGTGCTGCTGGTCGAGGATGACGAGCAGGTGCTCGGCATGGCCGTGGAGAGCCTGGAGGAGCTGCGCTACCGGGTGATCGTCGCCCGCAACGCCGCTGAGGCGCTGGCACATCTCCGGGACGTGGAGCGGATCGACATCCTGTTCTCGGACGTGGTCATGCCCGGCGGCATGAACGGCTCGCAGCTCGCCGCCGAGGCCCAGCGGGTGCGCCCCGGGATCAAGGTGCTGCTCACCTCGGGCTACGTCGCCAATCTCGACGAGGGCCAAATGATCGGCCACGGCGAATTGCCGGTCCTGAACAAGCCCTACCGCCGCGACGAGCTCGCCCGCTCCCTGCGCCTCGTGCTCGGCGGCGAGAGCCGCTGAGCCCCGAGCACGAAAAACCCGGCTCGCGTTAGCGAACCGGGTTTTTGATGGATGGTATCGTCGAGAAGTATTTGGTTGCGGGGACAGGATTTGAACCTGTGACCTTCAGGTTATGAGCCTGACGAGCTACCGGGCTGCTCCACCCCGCGCCAAGGTTGTGCGGCTGGTCCGGGCTGGCTGATCGCCTGTGGGGGCGGGCTCCGGGGCCGTCGCGCTGATCGTGATCGAGGGTATGTTGATTTGCGTTGTGCGGGTCTGGCGGCGACCGACTCTCCCGTGCCTTGAGACACAGTACCATGGGCGCTGGCGTGTTTAACGGCCGAGTTCGAGATGGGATCGGGTTCTGGGCACGCCGCTCAAGCCACCAGACCGGCGCAACGCAATTCTTTTGGCACTTGGCGGCGCAGGGTGCTGCGACGTCAGGTGTTTTGTTCGGCAAGCATGCAGCGGATACGCT
>NZ_LHCD01000024.1:0-92500 GCF_001262595.1 Methylobacterium sp. ARG-1 | reverse complement strand
GCCCCCGGGCGTGACGCTCGCGGCGGGCACCACGTGCAGCGTGGCCGTCGGCGAGGCGGCCGCGGGGTACCGCCTGGTGTCGCGGCTGGATTTCTTGCCGTGACGCCGCCTTGGCGCTGAGACACCGCGCATCAGCGATGCCAGATTGGTACCGACGCGCGACCGCAATCCCTGTTCCGCAGGCGGGGCTTGCTCTGCTGATGCGGCTTTCGTTCTCTTGAAAGCCTGTTCCGTTCGCCATAAAGAACGCGCTCGCAAGCCGGCCGGTCACGCGCGCCGGTGCAATTCCGGCACAGGAAGGACGAGCCGATGCCAGAGGGACTCGATGCCCGCACGATCGCAGCGACCAACGGTGTGGCCCAGGATACGTCCTTCGGCGCCGTGATCGCGCCGATCCACCTATCGACGACCTTCAAGTTTCCGGCCTTCGAGCAGCCCGGCCCGTACGATTACTCCCGGCTCAGCAACCCGACCCGCGACCAGCTCGCCGACACGATCGCTAAGCTCGAGGGCGGCGCCCGGGCCGTGATGGTGTCGAGCGGCATGGCGGCGCTCGATCTTGCCCTGTCGAGCCTGTGTCCCGGCGACCTGCTGGTGGCGCCCCATGATTGCTACGGCGGGACGCACCGGCTGCTCAGCCTGCGCGCCGCCCGCGGGCAGTACCGTGTGATCTTCGTCGACCAGACCGACGCGGCGGCTTTGGCCGCAGCGCTCGCCGAGAAGCCCAAGGTCGTGCTGGTCGAGACGCCGAGCAATCCGCTGATGCGGGTGGTGGATGTCCGGCGCGTCACCGGCCAGGCCAAGGCGGTCGGGGCGCTGGCGGTGGTCGACAACACCTTCCTGTCGCCGGCGCTGCAGCAGCCGATCGCCCTCGGGGCGGATCTCGTCGTCCACTCGACCACGAAATTCCTCAACGGCCATTCGGACGTGATCGGCGGGGCCGTGATCGCCGCCGAGGCCTCGGTCGGCGACGAGCTCGCCGCCTGGGCCAACACGATCGGAGTCACGGGCTCGCCGCTCGACGCCTACCTGACCCTGCGCGGCATCCGCACCCTGTTCGTCCGGGTGGAACGCCAGCAGCAGAATGCCGGGCAGCTCGCCGCCTTTCTGGATGCGCATCCGGCGGTGAGCCGCGTCCACTATCCCGGCCTGGCGTCCCATCCGGGCCACGCCATCGCCAAGGCGCAGCAGGCCGGGTTCGGCGCCATGCTGAGCTTCGAACTCGTCGGCGGCCGCGCCGCCGTGAAGACCCTGGTGGAGACCCTGCAGGTGTTCACGCTGGCCGAGTCGCTGGGCGGGGTCGAGAGCTTGATCGCCCATCCGCCGACCATGACGCATGCGGCGATGGATCCCGAGGCGCGCGCCATCGCGGGCATCACCGACGGCCTGCTGCGCCTGTCGATCGGCCTCGAGGCCGTGGACGATCTCCTGGCCGACCTGTCCCGCGGCCTGGAGGCGGTCACGCGCGGCTGAGACGGCGGCTCACTCCTCCTCGACCACGCTGAAGCCGAGCGCGTCCTCGACCACCCGGTACCGGGACAGCCGCAGGGTCTGCGACCGCTCGGCCGCCTCGTCCCGGCATTTCAGGACGTGGGCGGTCCGGTTGACGACCTGCAGGTTCGGCACACCCCAGTAGCCGAGCAGCTCCGGCCAAGCCGCGTCGCGGTGCTCGCGCCAGACCCGGTAGAGCGGCACGGCGTGGTCGACCTCGGCGGTGCGCAGCAGCCGTTTGCCCGACGCCTTGCAGCGATGCCCCTGGTGGCGCTTCAGCACCCGGACCTGCTCATGCGGGGCGATCCAGAACTTCCAGGCGGCGACACAGGCTGCGTGCCAGGCGGCCTTGCCGTTCGGCACGCCCTGCCCCCAGAGGTCGCGGTGCCAGCCGAACCGATAGACCGGCTGGCCGCAGATGCAGCAGGCGCCGCGGCCGCGGGCGAAGGCTGGCTCGCGGAACGGGGCGGGTGGAATCCGGAAGCTCGCCGGCCGGCCGCCGGCGCCGCCCTCGCCGAGCTGCCAGGTCCAGCCCTCCGGCGTCCCGGAGCGCGCCGCCAGCGCCCGGGCCAGCCGGTCGGCCCGCAGGATGTGGTTGCGCCAGTAGCTCTCCACCGCCAGCCGCGGGGTCGGCGGGATCAGGGGCCGCGTCAGGGCGTGGTGCAGGACCGGGGCCGGGAAGATCGACGGCAACGCCCGTTCCAGGCGGGCCCGGGCCTTGGCGTTCTTCAGGTCGCGCCAGCTGGGTGTCGTGATCGAGACCGTCATGTCGGGCCGTGCTAGCGCGCGACGCGGGGGAAGGCGACGGCATCCGGGCCACAGGTTCGGGTCGGCAGGCTTAAGAAAGTGTTTCCCGTGAAACATCGCCGCCGAGGCCTGTGGCGGCGCCCTGTCCACGCCTACAGGTCGACCGACATCGACAGCAGGTAGGTGCGCGGCCCGCCCTGGAAGAACGTCCCGAACGAGGCGACCCCGGTCCAGTAGCGCGTCCCCGTCGCGTTCAGCACGTTGGCCCGGAACGTCGTCCGGCGCCCGTCGATCACGGTGGCGTAGCGCAGGCCGAGATCGAGCCGCGCCCAGCCCGGCAGCGCCTGGGTGTTGGCGAGGTCGATGTATTGCCGCCCAGTATAGATGACCGCCCCGTCGACGGTCAGGCCTGGCAGCCCGGGCAGGTCCCATTCGGCGCCGAGATTGAGCTGCACGTCCGGCACCCCGATCGGCACGTGGCCGAGATTGGCGGCGGTGGCGGTCCGGGTCACGACGCCGTCGAGCAGGCTGAGCCCGCCCAGCACCCGCAGTTCCGGGGTGATCTCGCCGTAGACGCTGAACTCGAGCCCGCTGATCCGCTGCTCGCCGGTCTGGGCGAAGCTCCGGGTGACGGGGTTCGCCTCGCCGTTCGGCCTGGTGATCCGGAAGGCGCTGACCGTCGCGCCGATCCGGCCGAGATCGAGCTTCACGCCGGCCTCGACCTGGTGCGCCATGTAGGGTGCCAGGATCGCGCCGGCATTGCTTGCCGCCAGCGGGGCGACATCGCCGCGGCTCAAGCCTTCGATAGAGTTCGCGTAGAGCGACACGGCGTCCCAGGGCCGGACTACCAGGCCGACCACCGGGGTGGTCGCGCTTTTGTCGTAGGCGGAACTCAGCGTGCCGGCATTGGCCAGGTAATTGTGCGCCTCGACCCGCTGCCGGCGCACGCCCACCGTCAGCAGGACGTGCTCGTCGAGGGCCGACAGGGTGTCGGCCACCGAGACGCCCGACAGCGTGCTGTCGGACAGGCGCGGCCGCCCGGCACTGATCGGCGGGGGGATGTAGGCGGCCAGACGCGGCGCATAGATGTTCGACAGATAGGCGCCGCGACCGGCGGGGAATTGGCGGGCCGTATCCTCGTTGTAGGCCGAGGCCTGCACGACGAGCGCGTGGTGGATGGCACCGGTGTCAAACCGGGCCCGGGTGCCGCCATCGACGGTCGAGCGGGCGATCCCCATCGCGTAGAATTGCGGCGTGCTGGTCGTATCGCCGCGGGCATTGAGGATCGTCGGCGCGGACTGAAAGTAGCGCTGGACCTCCGTCCGCGCGCCGCCGGCATCGGCGAACAGCGTGACCGCGTCGGTGAGGTCGTATTCCAGCCGCAGCAGGGCGCCGCGGTCGTCGATATCGGAATACTCCCAGCGCTGGGTCAGGTTGAGGCGGCCGTCCGGCGCCCGTGGGACCGGCACGCCGGCCCTGAGCTGGAACGGGCGCAGGGGCGCGTCGAAGCGGTCGTTCTGCGCCAGCAGGGAGAGCCAGCCCCGGAAACGGTCACCCTGGTAATCGAGGGCGAGCGCCCCGACGCCGGTCATCTCGGATTGGCGCGCGAACGGCGTGTCGCCGCCATGCAGGCTGCCGACGACGCGCGCGCCCCATTCCCGGCCCGGTCCGAAGCGGCGCGCGACGTCGAGCTGGCCGCCGCCCGTGGCGACCGAGCCGTAATCCAGGCTGAAGCGGGTCAGGTCCTCGCCGGCGCGCTTGGGGACGACGTTGACAACGCCGCCGACCGCGCCGTTCGGCGAGACGCCGGAGAGTGCCGCGGACGGGTCCTTCAGCACCTCGATCCGCTCGGCATAGTCGGTGAAGACACGAAAGCTCGGCGCGACGCCGTAGATGCCGTCGAACGCGATCTCGCCGCTCGTTCCCTCGCTGGATGGGAAGCCGCGGATGGAGAAGGAATCGAACGGCGCCCCGGTGGTCTGGGTGGCGCGCACCGACGGGTCGCGGCTTAGGGCCTCGGACACGGTGCGGGCCTGCTGATCGCGCACGAACGTGTCGGTGTAGCTGGTGATGCTGAACGGCGATTTCTTCGCCTCGGTGTTGCCGAGCAGGCCGACGCGCCCGCCCTGCGCGACCTGACCGCCGGCATAGGCCGGCACGATCCCGCGCGCCGCGCCGGTGCTCTCCACCGAGAGCTCTTCGAGCTGGATGGTCGATCCGGGGCGGCCATCCTCGGCCCGTGCCGTACCGGCGGTGACCAGGATCAGGACACCGGCGCTCAGGATCGCAGGGGGGCCGCGAAACAGCGGCACGCACCGGCCCGAACGCATCATACCCATGGGAAACGACTCGCTGTCTCGGCGCCGAGCCGATCACGGGCGGCGTTTCATCCCGCGTGAAGCAAGTCAACGATAAACTGTAAACAAATCGTGCTTTTGCGTTGTAATAATTATATTTCCAAAGCCAAAAACAGAGACTACAACTAGATACGAATGGCCAATCTTGCGGAATCACACGACAGTCCAATGCTTTTACTGAACGACATGATGAGACTCATCGCCAGCGCCCGTCGAAGTCTGAGCATTGCATCCTCGCCCCCGCACCCAGCGGTGCAAAGTGGGATCGGGCGTGCGACGCGCCAAAGAAGTCTTCATGCCTTTCCGGCCAGCGTCATGCTGCCCGGCCTTTCGCCCGAGCCGGTCCGCTTCGCCCCGGGGAGACATAGATGCGTCCGTATCCACCCAAGCCCGCGCGCCCGGCCGGGATCCTGATCCTCGCCGCATTCTGGGCTTGCGCACTCCCGTCCGCCGGCGCGCGGGCCGACCAGCCCTCGGCCAAGCTGTGCCAGGACGCGACCTCGACGCCCGAGACCCAGACCTGTCTGCACCAGGCGCTGGAAGCCGCCGACGCGAAGCTCAATGCGGCTTACAGGAAGGCTCTGTCGATCATCGACCAGGACGACCGCCCGCAGGACGCGAAGGCGGTCTGGAAGGCTCAGTTCGCAACGGCCCAGCGCGCCTGGATCGCCTTCCGGGACGCCGATTGCGGCGATCTCACCTTCAGCGAGTGGAACAATGGTAGCGGCACCACCGGCGCGCTGTATGCCTGCCAATACGACAAGACCGTCCAGCGGACCGAGGATATCCTGAGCCGGTACCCACTCGATTGAGGCGCCGTTCCTGCCCGCGAGCCGGAATGACGGCGCGGACGTTTCGGGGTTCGCGCGACGCCCGCTCCGTCCGGGCAACCGCCCTCGCGCTGAGACACCGGGTGATGCGTTTGGTCCGACCCTTGAATACGCGGAGCCGCCGCGCTTGCGAGGGACCCGGATGATCGTCGACCTGAACTGCGACATGGGCGAGGGGTTTGGCGTCTATCGCCTGGGCGACGATGCTGGGATGCTGGCGATCGCCAGCTCGGCCAACATCGCCTGCGGGTTCCACGCCGGCGATCCGCTGGTCATGCACGAGACCCTGACGCTTGCCGCCCAGGCCGGCGTCCAGGCGGGGGCGCATCCGGGCTTCCTCGATCTCTGGGGCTTCGGGCGGCGCCCGATCCACGGTGAGCGCCCGGCCGATGTCGAGAAGGCCGTGCTCTACCAGGTCGGCGCGCTCCTGGCGCTCGCGCAGGATGCCGGCTGCCCGGTGCGGCACGTGAAGACCCACGGGGCGCTGGGCAACATCGCCAATGAGGACGCGGATCTCGCCCTGGCGGTGGCCCGGGCAATTCGCACCCTCGACCGCGACTTGATCTTCGTGGTGATGCCCGGCCTCGAGACCGAGCGGGCGGGCGAGCGGCTCGGCCTGCCTCTGGCCCGGGAGATCTACGCCGACCGCGCCTATGCCGATACCGGCAACCTAGTGTCGCGCAAGCTGCCGGGGGCGGTGCTGCACGATCCCGTGGAGGCGGCCGAGCGCGTCGTGCGGATGCTCGCGGACGGCGCGATTCTTTGCCTGTCCGGGCGGCGCATCCCGGCCCGGATCGACAGCATCTGCGTCCACGGCGACACCCACGGGGCCGTCACGATGGCCGCGCAGCTGCGCGCCGACCTCGCAGACCGGGGGATCGCGGTCAGGCCCATGGCCGAGGTGATCGGCGCCTGAGCGCATGGATTCCCGAGCCGGTTTCGGCCGTGATCCCGGGCGATGTCATGCAAACGTCGCAGATGGGCCAGAAAGCCACTCGCTGCTTGCAAGGCTGAGAGGGGCTCCATGGATTTCCACCGTCGCTTCACGGTTCTGATGTGCACCCCCGCCTTCGATCCGGACGACCTGGAGGGCGCGCGCGTCGCCCAGATCGTGGCGGCGGTGGAGAATCGCGGCTTCGAGGTGGTGCGGGCGCGGCGCGTCGAGGACGCGGCCATCGCGGTGCAGACCGATGCCGCCATCGGCTGCATGGTGGTCGATTGGGGCAAGCGCGGCCTCGACGGCAAGGCCGCCGCGCTCATCGACATGATGCGCAAGCGCGGCCTGGAGATGCCGATCGTCATCATGGTCCGCCGCAAGCGGCTGGAGGACATCCCGGTCGAGCTCCTGGACTTCATCGACGGCTATATCTTCCTGGCGGAAGAGACCCCCGAATTCATCGCCCGCGGACTGGTCAGCCGGGTGACGCAATATGCCGAGACCCTCAAGACGCCGTTCTTCGGCGCCCTCGTGGACTATGCCGAGAAGGGCAACCAGCTCTGGACCTGCCCGGGCCATAACGGCGGCATCTTCTACAACCGCTCGCCGATCGGCCGGATCTTCGTCGAGCATCTCGGCGAGGCGATCTTCCGCGACGACCTCGACAATTCGGTGCTCGATCTGGGCGACCTGCTGACCCACGAGGGTCCGGCCCTCAAGGCCCAGAAGGAGGCCGCCCGGATCTTCGGGGCGGAAAAGACCTACTTCGTCCTCAACGGCACCTCGGCCTCCAACAAGATCGTGCTGTCCTCGCTGGTGGCCGAGGACGACCTCGTCCTGTTCGACCGCAACAACCACAAGGCGGCCCATCACGGCGCCCTGTTCCTGGGCGGCGGCATCCCGATCTTCCTGGAGACCGACCGGAACGCCTTCGGGCTGATCGGCCCGATCTATCACGAGGCCCTGGACGAGACCCGGATCCGGGAGAAGATCCGGAGCAATCCGCTGGTGACCGATCCCGAGGCCTGGCGCCGGGAGCGGCCGTTCCGGGTCGCGGTGATCGAGCAATGCACCTATGACGGCACGATCTACGATGCGCAGGAGATCCTGGAGAAGATCGGCCACCTCTGCGACTACATCCTGTTCGACGAGGCTTGGGCGGGCTTCATGAAGTTCCACCCGCTCTTCGCCCGCCGCTTTGCCATGGGGCTCACCGGGCTCGACGAGACCTCGCCGGGCATCGTCGCCACGCAATCGACCCACAAGCAGCTCGCGAGCTTCTCCCAGGCGTCGCAGATCCACACCCGCGACGGCCATATCCGCGGCCAGACCCGTCGCGTGGAGCACAAGCGCCTCAACGAGAGCTTCCTGGTCCACGCCTCGACCTCGCCGTTCTACCCGCTCTTCGCCTCCCTCGATGTCGGCGCCCAGATGATGAAGGGCCGCTCGGGCATGATCCTGTGGGACGACACGATCCGGCTCGGGATCGAGTGGCGCAAGAAGGTCCGGGCGATCCGGCGGGAATTCGAGGAGAACGAGGCCGATCCGCTGCGGCGCTGGTTCTTCGACCCGTTCGTCCCCGACCGGGTGACCGGCCCGGACGGCGCCGAGATCGCCTGGGAGCGGGTGCCCACCGACGCGCTCGCATCCGAGCCGCGCTACTGGGAGCTCACCCCGGGGGCGGCCTGGCACGGCTTCAGCCACGTGGCGCCGGGCTACGCGATCACCGACCCGAACAAGCTGACGGTGCTCACCCCGGGCTTCGACCGGGCCACGGGGGCCTATGCCGATCACGGCGTGCCGGCCCCGATCGTCGCGCAGTACCTGCGCGAGAACCGGATCGTGGCCGAGAAGAACGATCTGAACTCGCTGCTCTTCCTGCTGACGCCCGGCGTCGAATCCTCCAAGGCCGGGACCCTGATCTCGGGGCTGGTCGCCTTCAAGCGGCTCCACGACGACAACGTGCCGCTCGAGGAGGCGATGCCGGAATTCGTCAACCGCCGGCCCAACCGCTATCGCGGGGTGCGCCTGCGCGACCTCTGCGCCGAGTTCCACGCCTTCCACCGGGAGGCCGGCACCTCCGCGCTCCAGCGGCGGCAATTCGCCCCCGAGCACCTGCCCGAGATGGTGATGGCGCCCAAGAAGGCCGCCCAGATGCTGACCCGCAACAAGGTCGACTACGTGCCGATCGCCGAGGCCGAGGGGCGCATCGCCACGACCCTGATGCTGGTCTACCCGCCGGGCATCGGCACCGTGCTGCCGGGCGAGCGCCTGGATGACCGCGCCAAGCCGATGCTCGACTATTTCAAGATGTTCGAGGCCTCCGCCAACCTGTTCCCGGGCTTCGAGGCCGAGATCCAGGGCGTCTACCGCGAGGTCGATCCGGACGGGCGGATCCGCTTCCACACCTACGTCGTGCGGGACGGCGCCTGATGGAGATCGAGCCCGAGGCGGGCGCCCCGGTCCCGGTGCGTCCGAGCCCGGACATCATTATCCGCGCCTCCTCGGACGCGGATGTCGAGGCCATGGTGGCGATCTACGAACATCATATCGGCAAGGGCGTCGGCAACGTCGCCGATTTCGACGACGAGGCGCGCCTGCTGCCCGACGACCTGAAGCGGCGGCGCAAGACCATGCGCAAGAAGCGCCTGCCCCACCTCGTCGCCGAGCGCGGCGGCCAGGTGGCGGGCTACGCCTACGCGGTGCCGTTCCGGAAGCGCCCGGCCTATCGCTACACCCTCAAGCACTCGATCTACGTGCATCCCGACCACCTCCATGCCGGGATCGGGCGCCGCCTCCTGCCGGCGCTGATCGAGGCCTGCGCGGCCGGCGGCTACCGGCAGATGATCGGCTACATCGACGCCGAGAACCAAGCCTCCCTGCGCCTCCACGAGACCTGCGGCTTCGTCCGCGTCGGCTACCTGAAGGCGGTGGGCTTCAAATACGGGCGCTGGTCGGACAGCGTGATGGTGCAGCGGGCCCTGGGCACCGGCTCCGAGGACCAGCCGGGGGCGTAGAAGTGCGGCCCGGGCCGCCCGACCCCTTGCCCTTGCCCTTGCCCTTGCCTGTGACCGTCACCGACGGTCGTAGCGTCGGCGGAGTTCGGCGGTGCGCTCCACGGTATGGGCGATGAGGCAGGCCGACATCGCCGGGCCGGCTCCCGTGCCGCTCCCCCATTCGGAGACGGTGAGATCCCCGCAATCGGCGTCGCGGAAACGCAGCCAGGCCTGCTGCGCCTGTTTGAGACGCGCGCGCCATGTCCGGCCTTCGGCGTCGTCGCCGATCGACGCCAGGGCCCGGGCATAGGTCGCGTTGAGGTCCTTGTCGGCAACCTGCTGAGCGGCCTCCAGGCAATACGCGATCCCGGAGCTGACGGCCTCGGCGCAGAGCGCATCGACCTGGCCGGTCGCCTTCCCGTAGGCCTTGGATAGGCTGCGGGCCGCGCCCTCGCCGTGGCGGTTCATGCAGGCCGTCGGCTCGTCCGTGTCGCAGGTCCCGGACGCAAGCGCAGGCGGGGCCGCCACGGCCGGCGGAGCGACGCTCACGGTCGCGATGACACCGGCACACGCCCCCAGAAGGGCGCCGAGAACGCGCTTGCTCATGACGACGTCCAACCAGACTTTGCGGGGGATCCTGCGCCTGGGCGCATCCGGCCGGGGCGATCGTACGGATCGGCGGCGCCGCGCTCAGGGTGATGATCGGGATCGCGGGCTGTGCCGTTCGATCGCCGCGTTGATCGCAGGACGATTCGTGGTGCGATCGACGCGGCGATACAGGAACTCAATAGTAGCGACCCGGGATGAAACGGGTGCGGGTCGCGTTCCAGTGTCCCCTCATGTAGCCGACCGGCCGATTGGTGGCGTGACAGGCCGGGATCCACCGCGTGCCGTGATAGCAGAGCTTGCCGTAGCGGCTGAGCCAGGCGACGTTGGTCACAGCGGTCTGGCCGCCGGTCGCGAGGCCTGCATCCATGGGGATGGCGGGCCCGGCATAGGCGGAGCCCATGCAAGCCGCCGACAGCATTCCAGCAACGATGAGTGATTTCATGATTGGCGCCTTTGCCAGATAACGAGCGGACTCGTTTCGTTGACAGTAGATCCGGCGGCCAATCCGTTGAAATCAGTAAGCCGCCGCGGAATGACATACCGCTGCCGGCTCAGGTCTTAGGTGTGTCAGAGCACGTCGGTTGTGCGCGAAAAACAGGCGCCCCGCCGCCCTCCCGAACCACGCGGAGACGGCGCGTTCCGGTGCGTCGGTTTGGAGGGGGTTTCCGCGGTGGCCGGGCCTCACGCCGAGCCCGCATCCGGGTCGGCGGCGCGCGCTCAGTGCCTCTCCGCCGGAGCGTCGGGCCGGGCGGTGGCGACGAGGTCGACATCGACCCCGACCTCGAGGGCGACCCATTGCCCGGAGGCCCAGGCGCCCTGGCCGACACCGAACGCGGTGCGGACGAGGCCGACATGCCCGGTGGCGTGCGCCCGGTCGCCGTCGAGCGACAGGTGGAAGGGCAGCGTCAGCGGGCGTTTCGTACCCCGGATCGTCAGGTCGCCGACGGCCTCGTAGTCGCCCCCGCCCTTGTCGACGAAGCGGCTCGCCTCGAAGCGCGCGTGGCTGGCGCTCGCCACGTCGAACCAGTCCTTCTGGGGCAGGGCCGTGTCGCGCTGGGTATCGCCGGTGCGGGCGCTGGCCAGATCGACCAGCACCGTGGCGCGGCCCGCCTCGGGCTTGGCGGGGTCGAACTCCACCCGGGCTTCGAAGCGCTCGAAGCGTCCGGAGAACGGGGTCCCGACCTGCACGCCCGAGAACCGGATCGCGCTCCGGGCCGGATCAACCGCCCACGGGGCGGATAGCGCGGGGGAGACGGCACCCGACAAGGCGGCCGACAGGCACAGGGCGAGGCGCAGGCGGCGCGGCATCATCGGGGCGATTCCAGGGCGTCGGGGAGCCCCGCCGGGCGGCGGCCGGGCAGCATCCGCCCCAGCACGCCGTCCCGCAGGATGAGATGGTGGCGCAGCGCCGCCGCCACGTGCAGCACCAGCAGCGCTGTGAGGATCCAGGCGCCGTAGGCGTGAAGCGCCTTGAGCAGCCCCTCCGCGCCCGCGGGATCGGTCAGGAGCGGCGCGAGCGGCAGGTGCGGCCAGGGCACGAGCCCGTACAGCACCGTCGGGATGTTGAACGGCGAGAGCGAGACCACGGCCCAGCCGGTCAGCGGCAGCCCGATGAGGAGCCCGTACAGGAGGGCGTGGGCCGCCCCCGCCGCCCGGCGCTCCCGGGCCGGCATGGCCGCCGGATAGGGCGGCGGCCGGTGAGCCAGCCGCCAGGCGAGGCGCAGCCCGGTCAGGACCAGCACGGTGATCCCGACCGACTTGTGCCACTGGTAGAGCGGGAACAGGCGCATCGGCGCCAGCCCGGCATGGGTCATGGTCAGTCCCATGCCGATCAGGGCGAGCACACCCAGCGCGCTCGCCCAGTGCAGCAGGATGGCCACCGCGGAGTAGCGCCGCGCCGATGCGTCGGGTGCCATGGCCATCCTCCCGCCCCGCGGTTCCGGGTCAGTCCTGACGCTCGAAGGCGCCCGCGATGGTCAGGTGCAGGTCGTCGCCGATCAGCGGCAGGTAGGTCTTCACCCCGAACTCGGAGCGCTTGAGCGTGCCGGTGGCGTCGAAGCCGACCGTGACCTTCTTGCTCAGGGGGTTCACGCCGGCCCCGACCAGGGTGACGTCCAGCGTCACCGGCTTGGTCACGCCGTGGAGCGTGAGGTTGCCGGTCACCTTCGCCTTGTCCTTGCCCTCGGGGGTGACCTTGGTGGACACGAAGGTCATGTCGGGGAACTTGGCCGCGTCGAGCCACTGGTCGCCCTTCAGCTCGTCGGTGAGCTTGGCGCTGGTCGTGGTCACGGAGGCGACCGGGATCTTGATCGACAGCTTCGCGGCCGCCGGGTTCTTCGGCTGCAGCTCGAGGGTGCCGGACACGTCCGAGAAGCCGCCGGCATAGTTCGAGAAGCCCATATGGGAGACCCGCCAGCCGACCTGGGTGTGGTTGGGATCGACCGCGTAGGTGCCGGCCTGGATCTGGGCCGGGTCGCGGGTCGCGGGGGACTGGGCCAGGACGGGGGTGGCGACCAGGAGGGCCAGAAGGCCGGAGGCGAGAATCGACTTCAAGGGTGTCTCCTACACAGCAGACGATCGTGCGCGATTCGGTGCGCCGCAGCCGCCCTGTAGACCCGTTCACGGCCGCGGTTGAGCCTGCTATCCGGAACCCCATGGTTGCGAGAACGGAAACCTTCCAGGGCGGCCTCGACGACGTGCGCGCCTTCTGCACGGTGGTCGATCTCGGCACCGTCACGGCCGCGGCCGCGAGCCTGCGGGAAACCAAGGGCAGCGTCAGCCGGCGCCTGTCCCGGCTGGAGCGGGCGCTCGGCACGAGGCTGATGGCCCGTACCTCGCGGGCGGTCTCGCCGACCGCGGAGGGGCTGGCCTTCTACGCCAAGGCCCATGAGAGCCTCGCGCTCCTCGACGAGGCCGCCGAGACCGCCCGCGACGCCCGGACGGTGCCGGCCGGCCATCTGCGCCTGACCACCTCCATCGATTTCGGCATCGAGGTGATGCCGGAGATCGTCGCGAGCTTCCGGGCAGCCTATCCGCAGATCACGGTGGAGATGCTGAACACCGACGCCCGCCTTGACCTGGCGGCCAACCGGATCGACCTCGCCCTCCGGCTCGGCGGCGCGGAGGAGACCGGCTACCGGGCCGTCGTCCTGGCGACCCTGTCGGTCGGCCTCTACGCCGCGCCCGCCTACCTGCTGCGCCGCCCGGCGCCCGCCGACCTGGCCGGGCTCGACGCGCACGACCTGATCCTCTCGCGGGATCGGCCGGGCTCGGGCGCCCTGCCCCTCACGGACGGCCGCGGCCGGACCGAGCGGATCGTCCTGAGCCCAGCCATCCGGGTCAGCGACTTCGCGACCGTGCACCGCCTGACCCTGGTGGGGGCCGGGATCGGCCATATCCCGAGCCTTGTCGCCGCCCGCGCGGTCGCGGCGGGCCAGCTCGTGCGCGTGCTGGCTCCCTGGGCGAGTCGCGGGGCGGTGCTGCGCGCCGTGACCCTGGCCGGGCGCGATCTGCCGGCACGGGTCCAAGTCTTCCGGGAGCATGTGCGCGGCGCGTTGAGGCTGTGCGGCGCGCATGACGGGGAGCCGCTTTCTAGCGACGAATACAATCAAGACTTGTAGATCTTAAATATCGACGCTTGTTCATCGCGCGATTGAGACAATCTTACGATTTGGCGTAGCGGGATGTTGAGGGCCTCGGCGCACCATGGGCGTCGCGGTTTCCCGGGCCGCTCGGCGGGCGATCCGGTCTTTATCCCTTGCCCCGGCGCATCCCATTTTCCAGCGGACACCCAACATGCCCCTTCGCGACCGGCGCCTGCAGCCCTTGCTCCTCGTCGGGACGGTGGTTCTGGCGGGTCTGTGCGTCGCGCCGCACGCGGCCTGGGCGACGCTGTCGGCCACGACCCGGCTCGTCCTGCAGAAGGGACGTCACTACGTGCCGACCGACCTGTTCCTGCGGCGCGGCGACACGATCACCCTGCGCAACGAAGATGCCAACCAGACCCACCACGCCTTCATCGAGGCGGACAGGTTCTCCTTCGATGCCGGCGATCAGGAGCCCGGCACCGAGACCCGCCTGGTCCTGAAGGAGCCGGGGGATTTCGTCATCCAGTGCGGCATCCACCCGAAGATGAAGCTGACCATCCACGTCCAGTAGCGGGTGGGCGGGTGTGGCTGAGCCCGGCCCGGCTCAGCCCTCGCTGTCGTGAGCGAGGCCGAGGCCGCGGATCAGGTCGCCGATCGGATCGATTGTCTGGGCCGCCTGCGCGGGTGCCGGGGTCGGTGCGGCGGCGACAATCGGCTCGACGACGGCCGCAGTGCGGTCCAGGCCGGCATGGCGCAGGCGGGCGGTCCGACGCAGGCCGCGATCCGCCACCTTCACCCGGTTCGCCACGAGCGTCTTCCGCGCCTTCTCGGCGGGAGCGACCAGCGCGCTCGGCAGCGCCGGGGCCGTGACGGCGCCCGGCGGCAGTGCGGCGGCCAGCCGGGGCGACAGCAGGTCGGAAGCGGGCGCGCGCGCAGTCTCGGAGACGGCGGGTTCGGGCTTGATCGTGCCGGCCATCCGGGCCGGCGGATCCATCCAGGTCGACGGCGCGGCCTGCGCCGCCTCTGTCCGGACCGGGCGCGGCTGCACCTCGTAATTGCCCGGATGCAGAGTATGGGCGGCTACGACCAGGCCGAATACGGCGATCGCGGTCGTCGCAAGGGTGGATCTGTAGTGTTCCATGACGGCAGAACGAACAGCCAAGGTCATGGTTCCGCTTGACCGAAGCTCCGGGCCCAGGGCGCGGATCTCAGGCGTATATCCCGCGGCGGATACAGCACAGAAAAAAGGCCACTCCCGAAGGAGCGGCCCGAAGTCTAGGGAGGAAACGCCCAAGAAGGGCAGCGGGATCGCGACGCCATCGCCATCCCGCACTGCACAGATAGGCTACCGCATTGCGGCATGCAACAGACCGAGGTTTGTTTCTGCATGCATAGATGACACGGCCTGGCTGTTGAGATGCGCGTCCAGACCATAGCTCCGGCCGGTCAGCCGTCGTTCTGCGGCTCGTCATGCCCGATGAGCCGGTCCACTTCGGCCAGGGCGACCGCCCGGGCGGCCCCCTCGGAGGCATGCGGGCGGTACGAGCCGCGGACCAGCTTGCCGCGGTCGCGGATCGCCCACGTGAAGCGGCCCGGGTCATGCCGGCTCGGCCTGACCTCGACCGTGTAGAGATGCCCGCCATTCGCACCCATGACCCGCATGTGCGGATTCCCGCGCGCCGGCCCAGGGGGTGCGACCGTGGGCGGCAGCCCGGCGGTTACCGGGCGGCTTTCGGGCGGCCGGTCTCCGGCCGATCCGGCGCGACCGGCCCCTCGGTCCGGGTGCCGAGCCAGACCACGTGCTTGGGTCCGCTGCCGCGGCCGCTGGCGTGGACGCGGGCCTCCTCGACCGCGAAGCCGGAGCGCTGCAGCCGCGATTTGAACTTCCGGTCCGGGGCGCCCGACCAGACGGCCAGGATGCCACCCGGCCGCAGGGCCCAGCGGGCCCGCTTGAGGCCCCAATTGTCGTAGAGCCGGTCGTTCGAGCGGCGCATCAGCCCCTCCGGGCCGTTATCGACGTCGAGCAGGATGGCGTCGTACTGGCCCGGCCCCGCCTGGATCAGGCGGTTCACGTCGGATTCCTGCACGTCGACCCGGGGGTCGTCCAGGCAATCGCCGAAGACATGGGCGAGCGGGCCGCGGGCCCAGGCGATCACGGCCGGCACCAGCTCGGCCACCACGACCCGCGCGTCCGGGCCGAGACCCTCGAGCGCCGCCCGCAGGGTGAAGCCCATGCCCAGGCCGCCGATCAGCATCCGGGCCCGGGGCCGGTCCCTGAGCCGCTCGCAGGTCATCGCGGCGAGCGCCGCCTCGGAGCCGCTGCGGCGGTTGTTCATCAGCTCGATCGTGTCGGCCAGGATCGAGAACTCGTCGCCCCGCTGCATCAGGCGCAGATCGGTGCCGCCCCCCGGGACGGAGCCGGTGTCGAGATGAACCCAGGGTATCACGGACGTTTCCTCGATTGGCGGTGCGGCCGGTCCGGGACCGTCGGCACGAAAGATCACGGCGAGAGCGGGGCCGCGGGCGGGTTCGGCGCTGCGCGCGGCGCAACCCCCTGCGCGGCGGTGCCCCCTGCCACGCGGGATCGCGCTGGCGTATCAGCACCTATGGCTAAGCGCATCAAGTCGAGACCCCAGGAACGGGGCTTCATTCTGTTCGACGTCGTCTTCGAGGACGGCTCCCGGGCCTCGAACCGGCGCGTCCCGGCCGAGATCCTCGGCGGGCTGGACGGCGACGAGCCGGCCCGGCAGGTCATCGCCGAGCAGGAGGAGGAGATCGCCCTCAAGGCCGGACGGCCCGGCCGCGAGATCCAGAGCCTCACCCGCTCGCCGATCATCAAGCCGAAGCCGATCGCCTGACCGGCCGGGCCGGCAGTCCGGATCAGACCGCACCCTCGACCACTTCGAGCGCCCGCAGGATCGCGAAGCCGATCCGCTCCGCCTCCCCTTCCGTGTCACCCGCCGCCGGCAGCAGCGCCACCGTCTCGACGGCGTGCTCGTCCTCCGGGCCGACCACGATCCGGAACACGTCGCCCTCCTGGGCGGCCGGGTCGCGGATCAGGCCGACCCGGTGGCCCGCCGCCGCACCGAACAGGCGCATCGGCGGCTGCCCGGGATCGGGCTCCGGGGGCGCGGCCGGGCGGGGAGCGCCGAAGGTCGGGCGGATGACGTTGTCGTCGGACATGCCGAACCAGCCTCCTCAGGCGCGTGCGAGACCGGCGGTGGCCAGCACCGCGTCGGCCAGCACCTCCATGCCGGCCCGAGCCCAGTCCGGCGTGATGCTCTCGGCCTCGTTGTGGCTGATGCCGCCGTGGCACGGGCAGAACACCAGGGCCGCCGGCACCATCCGGGCACAGTAGACGGCATCGTGATAGATCGCGGTCGGCATCCGGGTCCAGGCATGGCCCCGCGCCTCGGCGGCCGCCTGGACGCGGTCGACCAGCACCGGGTCGAAGGGCGTGAGCGGCGCGCGCCAGAACTCCTCGACCCGGATCGTGACGCCCCGCTCTGCGGACAGCGCGTCGGCCCGGGTCAGGATCTGCCCGCGCATCGCCTCCAGCTGCCCGGGATCGCCGTGGCGGGTGTCGAGGCTGAACCAGACCCGGCCCGGGGTGATGTTGCGGCTCGCCGGCTCGGCCTTCAGGACCCCCACGGTGGCGCGGCCGCGCTCGCCCTCCGGGCCGACGGCGTCCCGGGCGATGTCCTCCAGGGACCCGATCAGCGCCGCGGCGGCCATCATGGCGTCGCGCCGCCCGGCCATGGGACTGCCGGCATGGGCCTCCTCGCCCAGCACGGTGATCTCATACCAGATCTGGGCGAGCGCGCGGTCGACCACCCCGATGGTCAGGCCGGCATCCTCGAGGCGCTTGCCCTGCTCGATGTGCAATTCGAAGTAGGCGCCGATCCCGCGAAGAGCCGCGGGATCCGCCTCCCCCTGCCAGCCGATCCGGCGCAGCTCTTCGCCGAAGACGCGGCCGTCGAGATCGCGGGTCTCCATCACGTCGGCCTCCGGGACGATCCCCATGGCGACGCCGCTGCCGCTCATCGGCGGGGCGAAGCGCGCGCCCTCCTCGTTGCACCAGTTGATCAGCAGGAGCGGCGCCTCGGTCTCGATCCCGGCCTCGTGCAGGGCGCGCAGGATCTCCAGCCCGGCGAGCACGCCGAGCGGTCCGTCGAACTTGCCGCCGGTGGGCTGGGTGTCGAGATGGCTGCCGATGGCGACCGGCTTCCGGCCCGGGTCCCGGCCCGGCCGGTGGAAGATCATGTTGCCGATCCGGTCCACGGTGAGCGTCAGCCCGATCGCCTCGCCCCAGCGCTGGAACAGGGCGCGCCCCTCGGCGTCCCGGTCGGTGAGGGTCTGCCGGTCGTTGCCGCCGTTGGGGAGCGCGCCGATCCGGGCGAGCTCCATCAGGCTGTCCCAGAGGCGCTCCTGCGAGAGCGGGAGATTGGTGCGATCCATGCTGGTGTGATCCCGCGCGCCCTGGCCGGCCGTATACCGGAGCCGACGAGGTTAGGCCGTGATGCCGCGCAGCACCAGGGACGGGGCGGCGGGGGCGGACATCGTCGGTCAGAGGCGCGGATCGGGGAAGTCCTGCGCGTGCAGGCTCCAGATCGCCCGTCCATCCTCGGCGGTCACGTAGACCGCGTTGGCTCCGAGCTCGGCCAGATCGAGATCGATCCGCTTGGCCGCAGCCACCGCGGCCGCGTCGCCGGCAGCCTTGAAGGCCTGCCGGTACAGGTCCGGGCCGAGCATCCCGTCCGGCTCGCGGCGGATCGCCCGGAAGATGTAGCTGCGCATCAAAAAACCTGGAACGATACGGTATCCGAGCATCGTGGGTGCTCACCGCCGACGTGGATACAGTCTCAACGGCGCCGAGACCGCATCACGAAATGCTTTACGCCGGGTTTGCTCGGCCCGCCGGCGGGCTCGCGGCGTCGACCCGGTGCCGGAGACCCGTGACGACATGTCAGGGCGCGGGGCGGCGCCGGACTTGGATCGATTCGCCGACAACCGAATTGACGCTGGCTTGTGTCGCAGCAGGTTGTCGGGTGCCGGGCCCGACACAGCCGCTTCGGGGGATTGAATGGCGTTGGCCTCCACGGCGACCTCCGCCCTGCAAGATGCGGGATTTGTCGGGACCTGGGACACGGATGTCCTGGCCGGCCGCTCCGTGCTCGACGCGGGCGCGGCCACCCTGCTGTCCGGAAATCCGAGCTTTGCCGGCAAGCCCCTGCCGCTGGACGTGGCCCTGGGGCGCATCCACCCCGAGGATCGCGGCTGGGTGTTCGACCGGATCCGCAAGGTGCGCCGGACCGGCGGCCTGGTCTCGCTGGAATTCCGCGTCCTGAGCGCGACCGGCGAGGTCCGCTGGATCCTCAATCGCGGCCGCCTGGCCCCGGATACCGGCGGGGCGCTGCGCGGGCGCGGCGCCTATATCGATGTCACGGATCTCTATCCCAGCTCCCTCCCGGCCGGGCTGGACGCGGACGCGGCGCAGATCAAGCATCTGGAATCCGCTGCCGACCAATGCATCCGGGTCCATTCCGCGCTCGATCGCTACGGCGACGAGAACCTCCGGCTGATCTCGAGCATGCTGCTGCTCGGGATCGGCCGGGCGCTCGCGCAGCGCGACCCGTAAGGCCGGGGCCGGAGCGGTCTCAGGTCCGCCAGGGATGGGCCGGGAGCTCGGTCTGGCCGATGGCCTTGGCACCGGCCTCCGCCACGGTGTGATCGTTCTCCACCGTGGAGCCGCTGACGCCGATCGCGCCCGACATGACACCGTCGGCGTCGACGATCGGGATACCGCCCGGGAAGGTGATCAGTCCGTCATTGGAATGCTCGATGCCGTAGAGCGGGCCGCCCGGCTGGGACAGCTGGCCGATCTGGCCGGTCATCATCCCGAAGAATACCGAGGTCTTGGCCTTCTTGTGGGCGATGTCGATCGAGCCGACCCAGGCATCGTCCATGCGGTGGAACGCCTTCAGGTTGCCGCCCGAATCGACGACCGCGATGCACATCTGGGTGCCCAGCTCCTGGGCCTTCGCCCGTGCCGCGGCGATCGCCCGCTCGGCCTGCTCAATCGTGACGTGCATGGTACCTCCCTGGTTGACCCCGGGTCGGCGCAGGATCGCGGAGAAATTCCATCGAACCCGAGCGTCTCCCGTTCTGGGTGAGAAGGCCCGAGCGGACGGCGCCGGTCAACTCCGGATCAGGCCGATCGCCCGGCCCGGCCTCCGCGGACGACAGGCCGGGCACCCGCCTTGCACGGGGTCATGGGCGCCCGGCCATGCGGCCGTACCGGAGACAAAAGGGCAAGAGACCCCGGTACAACGTCAGGACCCGACCGGTCCGGCGTGCCGCCTGGTGGCACGGGGCGCTCGGTCGGGATGTGGCCCGCCGCAGATGGGCTGCGGCGGGCCCGCTGTCACTGATACGAATTTACCGGTCTGGCCCGGGCGGCGCTCACAAGCGCGTGAGGGCCGCCCGGGTTCGGATCCGCCTCAGGCGGCGCGGTCCCGGGCGGTCCGGATGCGGTCGAGCAGATCCGCCGCGAGGCCCGCGCGCGCCTCCGCGTCGGCGCAGGCCTGCCGCCAGACCAGGCGCCCCGCGCGCAGGATGATCCCGTCCTCAGCCGGCATCGGCGGCAGGGGCCGGTCGGGCCGGATATCGGCCGCGACGCCCTGGGGACCGCCGCTGAGCCGGGCCACGCCCAGCCCGCAGCAGGCGGCCCGCAGCCGCGCCAGGGTGAACAGGGCCAGGACCGGCGCCGGCGGCGTGCCGAAGCGGTCCTCGACCTCGCCGGCGAGCGCCTCGATCGCCTCACCGTCACGCAGGCGCAGCAGCCGTGTGTAGAGGCTCAGGCGGATTTCCGGCTCCGGGACGTAATCCGCCGGGATCCGGCTCGGCAGCCCGATCTCGATCTCCGGGCTCCAATCCTCGGCCGGCTCGCCCTTGGCGGCGGTGAGCGCCAGCTGCAGCAGGTGCTGATAGAGGCCGAGCCCGACCAGCTTGGCGTGGCCGGCCTGGTCCTCGCCGACGAGGTCGCCGGCGCCGCGCAGGTCGAGGTCGCGGGCGCTGACCGCGAAGCCGGCGCCGAGGCGGTCGAGGGCCTCCAGGGCGCGCAGGCGCTGCAGGGCCTGCGGCGGGGGCGGCGCGGCCGGATCGCTGAGCAGGTGCACGACTCCGCGCCGCTGGCCCCGTCCGACGCGGCCGCGCAACTGGTGAAGCTGCGCCAGCCCGAACCGGGCCGCCTCCCAGACCAGCATCGTGTTGGCCCGGGGCACGTCGAGCCCGCTCTCCACGATGGCGGTGGCGAGCAGCACGTCCCCGTCCCCGTCGGCGAAGCGGACCATGACCTCGTCCATGGCCGAGGGTTTCAGGTCGCCATGCGCCACCAGCACGTCGAGACCCGGGACGAGGCCGCGCAGGCGCTCGGCCATGGGGGCGATGTCCTCAATGCGCGGGCAGACGACGAAGCTCTGCCCGCCCCGGCGATGCTCGCGGATCAGGGCCTCGCGCACCGCGTCGGCCTCGAACGGCGCCACCACGGTCCGGACCGGCTGGCGCATCACCGGGGGCGTGGCGATCACGCTGAGGCTCTGCAGGCCGACGAGCGCCGCCTGGAGGGTGCGCGGGATCGGGGTGGCGGTAAGCGTCAGAACGTGTCCGCCCTCGGCGAGGCGGCGCAGGTCCGCCTTCATCTTGGCGCCGAAGCGCTGCTCCTCGTCGATCACGGTCAGGCCGAGATCGGCGAATCGCACGCCGCGGCCGGCGAGCGCCTGGGTCCCGACGACGAGCTGGATCGAACCGTCGGACAGCCCGGCCTTCACTCGCTTGGCCTCGGCCGGCGAGACCAGGCGCGAGAGCTGCGCGACCTCGATGCCGAACCGGCCGAACCGCCGGCGCAAGGTCTCGGCGTGCTGGCGGGCCAGCACCGTGGTCGGGGCGATCAGCGCAGCCTGTTTGCCGGCAAAAATCGTCGCCGCCAGGGCCCGCAGCGCGACCTCGGTCTTGCCGAAGCCGACATCGCCGCAGACCAGCCGGTCCATCGGCCGGCCGGAGGCGAGGTCGGCCATCAGCGCATCGACCGCGGCGGCCTGGTCCGGGGTCGGGGCGTAGCCGAAGCCGGCGGCGAACCGCTCCATGTCGCGGGAGGGCGGCGCCAGGACCGGAGCCTCGGTGTCGCGGCGGGCGCGGGCGGCCTCCAGCATCGCCCGGGCGGTGCGTGCCATGGTGGCC
This sequence comes from Methylobacterium sp. ARG-1, assembly GCF_001262595.1. NCBI lineage: Bacteria > Pseudomonadati > Pseudomonadota > Alphaproteobacteria > Hyphomicrobiales > Methylobacteriaceae > Methylobacterium > Methylobacterium sp. ARG-1. The sequence goes on along the minus strand of NZ_LHCD01000024.1, from coordinate 70,708 downwards.
TCGGCCGCCAGGCGGCGGCGGGCCCAGGTGCCGCCGTCGAGCTTGTCCAGGGTGACGGCATCCGGCTCCGGGCCGTAGCGCCAGATCCGGTCGGCCTGGGTCACCGGAACCATCAGGATCGCGTCGCCGGCAAAGCGCAGGCGCAGGGCCTCGGAGGGTTCGGAGGCGGCTTCCGCGGCAATGCCCGCCGGCGTCTCGACCGGCTCGAGCCCCTCGAACACGCACAGGCCGTGCTCGCGGTCGACCGCGACGTCGCCGGGGCGCAGGTCGACCTCGCCCATCGGCAGGATCGCCCGGGCGGTGCCGGCGACGGCGGCATCCGGCCCGAACAGGTCCGCCGCGGCGAACACCGTCGCGCCCCTGGCGGGAACCTGGAAGCCGGCCCCGACCGGCGCCTCCAAGGCGAGGATGTCGCCCGGGGCCGCGTCGGCGAGGTCGGACCAGCCGTCGATCAGCCGGACCGGGCGCTCGGCAATCTTGCCGGCCTGGCGCACGAGGCGCCGCAGCGGCTGGCGGGAGCCGGCCAGGACGACGATGTCCCCGGCCTTCAGCCGCTCGCGCATCGCCTTGGCGAAGGCCGCCTCGGGCCGGCGCTCCCGAGCGAAGACCGGCACCGCCACCGGCTCCGCCGCCGCGTCCGTGGCGACCGCACGGGTGCGCTCCGCCACGGCGGCCCGCCACGCCTCGGGGGCGAGGTAGAGCCCCTCGCCGCCCTCCGGCCGGGCGCCGCGCGGCGCCCGGCGGGCTCCGGCCTCGTCCATCTGCTCGTAGAAGGCGTCGACCCGGGCCTGGGTCCCGTCCTCGACCACCAGCCGGGCTTCGGGCATGTAGTCGAGCAGGGTGACGAGACGGGGATAGTAGCGCTCGAGGCGATGCTCCTGCCCGGTGAAGGGCTCGAAGCTCTGGCCAGAATCCGGCGCCAGGATGATCTCGGTGGCCGGGTCGATCACCAGATCCGCGACCTCGGCGACGGAGCGCTGCGAGATCGGGTCGTAGGAGCGGATCGCGGTGACGCGGCCCTCGGCATGCTCGATCCGGCAGGGGCGCGGGGCGGCGGCGGGAAACACCTCGATGGTGCGGCCCCGGACCGCGATCTCGCCCGGCTCGTCGACCCGCTCGTCGAGGATGTAGCCGAGGCGCTTGAGGTCGGCCATCGCGGCGGCGACGTCCAGGGCGTCGCCGACCCGAAGGGTCACCCGGGCATCGGCCCAGGTCTCGGGCGGGGGTACGCGCTGGATCAGCGCGGGAGCGGTGGTGAGCACGAAGCCCGGCAGGGCGTCCCGGTCGGTGAGCCAGCGCATCGTGGCGGCCCGGGCGCCCATCATGCCCCGCGAGGGCGAGGCGTGGTCGAGCGGCAGGCAATCCCATTCCGGGTAGACGGCGACGCGCGCCTCGGGGTCCAGGGCCCTGAGGGTGGCGGCCAGTTCGTCCAGCCGCCGAGCATCCCGGGCGACGTGGACCAGGGGGGCCGTGCCCTCGGCTAGGTCGAGCAGCGCCACCGCCAGCGCGCCGGTGGGCATCAGCGGTGCGTCCTCGGTGTCCGGATGGGCGACCGTCTTCGTCCTGCGCTTGGCCATCTATGATCCGAACCTGTCCCGGCCGCTGGAAACGCCGGTCGACGGTTAGGGCTCCCGGCCGCGGCCATCCGATCCACAGACCCGATGCCGCATTCGAAAGGGCTTGCGTCCCGGATCCGGGCCGCCGCCCCTCGGGGTCAGGCCTCGTCGAGCCAGAGATCGCCGCTCGCCAGCGGCGCGCGCAGGACGTGGCGGGCGCCCTCGGTGAGCGCCCGGTCGGGGCCGGGCTGGCGCAGGTAGGTGGCAAGATCCCGGGTCAGGCGCTCCAGCGGGTGGTCGCGCAGGAAGCCCTGCAGGCCGACCGAGCGCTGTGCCCGTTCCAGGAGGTCGAGCCCGGCGCGCTCCACCGCGAGGCGCGCGAGATTCACGTAGGCGATGATCCCGTCCGGATCGCCCTCGTCGCCCACGATCGCGGCCGCCCGCGCGACCCAGAGGCGCGCGGTCTCGGCGGCGATCACGCCCTCGCCGAGACGGGCGAGCTGGTGCGGATCCTCGCCGCGGCCGGTGGCGACGAGATGGCCGCGCCAGGCGTCGAGCAGCGCCTCCAGGCCGCCGAGCTGCACCGCGAGGAAGCGCCAGGCGCCCCCCGAGAAATGCGGCTGCGCCTGGTAATCGTCGGGCGCGCCGACCGGCGTGAAGCGGTCGGCGCCCAGCCCGGTAAAATCCACGGTGCCGGTGGCCGAGGCCCGCATCCCCTGCGCCCGCCAGGCGGAGAGGTCCGCCCGCTCGCCGGGTTCGAGGGCGACGACGATCATCTGCGACCCGGGCGCGGCGGGCTGCGCGGTCACCAGGGCGCGGGTCACGAACCCGGCCCCCGACGCGAAGGTCTTCACGCCGCGCAGGACCGGGGTGCCGTCGGTGCCGTCGATCTTGAGGCCCCGGCCCGGCGGCTCGGTGTTCCAGACCCCGAACAGATGGCCTTGCGCGGCATCCGCCAGCAGGGTGTTGCGTGCCGCGCCGCTGGCAAAGCGGGCGACGAGCTGGACCGCGTTGACGTGGCCCTCGTAGACGCGCCCGAGCGCGAGGCTGCCGGCCCCGATATGCGTCAGCACCGCGCGCAGGATCGCCCCGTCCGGTTCCTCGCCGAGACCCGCGCCGCCGTCACGCCGGGGGACCGGCGCGGCCAGCAGGCCGACCCGGGCGAGTTCGGCGACATCCTCCGCCGGAAAGCCGCCGTCGTGATCGTGGCGGCCGGCCCGACGCGCCGCCCCGGCCGCGACCGCGCGGGCCGCCGCAACCGGATCGCTCCGCGTGCCCCAGGCGATGTCGTCGAGTCTGAGGTCCACGGCTGCTCCGGTCATGACGAGCCCAGCCCGTCACCCTGGATACCGAATCCGGGGTGACGGGCCGGGGCTTTGGCTTGCCATCATCGTCTCCCGAACGTCGGCGATCACCCCTCGGGAGCACACTGCCCACGGGCAACTTGCCGCTCCGGGTTTCGGCCTGCCGTGCGACGATACTGCACATCGCAAACCGGCGGGCAGTGGCTCAAGCGCGGACAGCCTGGCGGCGCGGCGATCTGCACCGGGCAGCCGGACTCAAATCTGCACCCATGCGTTGTAGGGAGAACCGGCTTAACAAGTCGGCAGGCCGCGGGCGGTCGCCCCAGTTTGGGAGGTCGGTGCCGTGAGCTATGACGCAGCCGTGTCGCGGAACGAGACCATGTCCTGCCCGTCGGGCTTCGAACGCCATCATCCCCAGCGCCTCGCGGCGCTGCACAGCTATTCCGTTCTCGACACCCCGCCGGACCCCATATTCGACGACATCGCCCGGATCGCCGCGGCCTCCTGCGGCACCGCGCTGGCGCGGATCACCTTCGTCGATGCCGACCGGCTCTGGACCGCGGCCGCCATCGGCGGGGACGGGCCGGAGCGGCCCCTCGACGCCGAGCTGTGCATCCGGACCCTGTGCCAGCCGGGCGCCCTGGTGCTGCAGGACGGCACCGGCGCGCCGGGCCTGGGCCTCTACGCCGGTGTCTCGCTCGTCACCCCCGATGGCTGGGCGATCGGCACGCTCAGCGTCCTCGCCCCCGAGCCGCGCGGCCTGACCGGGCCGCAGGTCACCATCCTGGAGGGGCTCGCCCGGACCCTGATGAGCCTGCTCGAGAGTCGGCGCGCCGCCGCGGCGCGCCACCGGGACGAGGCGCTGCTCCAATCCCGGGCGGACCGGCTGGAGGCGCAGGTCGCCGCCCAGACCCGCGACCGCGACCGGGTCTGGAACCTGTCGCCGGTGCTGAAGATCGTCTCGGACAAGAACGGGCAGGTCCAGTCGGTCAATCCGTCCTGGAGCCGGGCGCTCGGCTGGTCCGAGGACGAGACCCTGGGCGGGAAAGCCATCGACTTCGTCGTTGCCGCGGAGCGCGAGACGGCGCTGTCGGCGCTCCGGCCGCTCTGCGAGGGCCGCCGGGCCGAGGATGTCGAGCTGTCGTGCATGACCCGCGACGGCGACCGGCGGCGGGTGCTCTGGACCGTCGTGCCGGAGGACGGGCTGTTCTACGGCTTCGGCCGCGACATCACCGAGCAGCGCCAGGCCGAGGAAGCCCTGCGGCAATCGCAGAAGCTGGAGGCGATCGGCCAGCTCACCGGCGGCGTCGCGCACGACTTCAACAACCTGCTGACCATCATCCGCTCATCCGTCGAGTTCCTGCGCCGGCCGGACCTCGCCGAGGAGCGCAAGCGCCGCTACCTCGACGCCGTGTCCGACACGGTGGACCGGGCCGCCAAGCTCACCGGCCAGTTGCTGGCCTTCGCCCGGCGCCAGGCCCTTAAGCCCCAGGTCTTCGATATCGGCCAGCGCCTGCGCAGCATCGCCGACATGATCGACTCGGTCACCGGTGCCCGCATCCATGTCGAGACCGACCTGCCCGACAGGGCCTGCTTCGTGCGGGCCGACGAGAGCCAGTTCGAGACCGCGCTGATCAACATGGCGGTGAACGCCCGCGACGCGATGGACGGGGAAGGCAGCCTGACCCTGCGCCTCGAGAGCGGCCGCCCGATGCCGCCGATCCGCGGGCATGCCGGCGCCGTGGGGCCGTTCGTGGCCGTGGTGGTGATCGATACCGGGGCCGGTATCCCGGCACCCGACCTCGGCCGGATCTTCGAACCGTTCTTCACCACCAAGGAGATCGGCAAGGGCACGGGGCTCGGGCTCAGCCAGGTCATCGGCTTCGCCAAGCAGTCAGGCGGGGATATCGACGTGGCGAGCGAGCCGGGCCGGGGCACCCGCTTCACCCTCTACCTGCCGCAGGTCGACGCCCCCACGAAGGCGGCGGATCCGAACCGCGACGACCGCCGGGAGGCCGAACCGCAGCGGAGCCTGTGCATCCTGGTCGTGGAGGACAATCTCGGGGTCGGCCGCTTCTGCACCCAGATCCTCGAGGATCTCGGCCACGCGCCGATCTGGGCGAAATCCGCCGAAGAGGCGCTCACCGAGCTCGAGCAGACGCCGAACCGCTTCGACGCGGTCTTCTCGGACGTGGTCATGCCCGGGATGGGCGGCGTCGCCCTCGCCCGCCATCTGCAGCGCAGCCGGCCGGAGCTGCCCGTGGTCCTGACCTCCGGCTACAGCCACGTGCTCGCGACCGACGACGCGCACGGATTCGCGCTGGTGCGCAAGCCCTATTCGGCCGAGCAGCTCGCCCAGGTGCTCTACGAGGCGACGCAGCGCCGGATCGGGCGGGGAACAAGCCCCCCGCTCTCCGGTTGATGCGATGCAGCATGGCGATGGCGTCGCCGTGCTGCTGCCCCTCGTGGGCGTTTCCTCCCAAGACTTCGGACCGCTCTTTCGGGGGCGGTCCTTTTTTTGTTCCAAGTCCTGCTTCACCCTGACAGATAACAACGCCAGCTGCGGCAAAAGGTTCTCAGAAACCTCTCATGGTTTTCGGCCTCACGGGCTGGACGTCGATCCGGCCTCCAGCGCCAGCAGCGCGAAGGTCGCGAGCCAATGCTCGCCCATATAGTCGCCGGTCACATGCGGGAGGCCAGCCTCCAGATGGGCCTCGGCGGCGGCCCGGAGCGGCGGGCGGCGGGGGTCGTCCGGGTCGAGAGCGGCGGCGAGCGCGCGGAAGCACCAGGCGCGGCTGAGGTTCAGCCCGTCGAGATGGGCGATCTTGCCGTCGCTGCGGTCGGTCACGCTGGCGGGCCGGAACAGGGTCGCGGGCCGCCCCGCCGCGAGATCCGGCAGGAACCGGTCGAACCAGGGCCGGAACGTGTCCGGCGGCAGGAGGCGACGCAGGCATTCGGCCTCGATCAGCGCGGAGGACAGGAAATCGTCGCCCCCGGGCTCGCCCCAGGCGGGGCAATCCGTGTCCGCCCCGTACCAGCGCTCGGCGGTGCGCAGCAGCAGGTCGAACAGGGCTCCGTCGCCCGCGCCCTCGGCGTAGTCGGCCGCCAGCCGCAGCGCGAAGGCGGTGTTGAAATGCGTGCCGACCCGCACCGGATAGGGCGCGACCGGCAGGAATTCCCGCACGCGATCCGCGATCATCGCGGTGAGCGGCGCCAGGGCCTCGGCCCAGCGGCGCTCGGGCAGGCGGGACAGTTCGTCGGCGAGCTTCAGGAGCCAGGCCCAGCCGTAGGGCCGCTCGTAGCCCCGGGCGGTCGGGGCGGCGAAGTAGGCGCATTCCCCGGCCACCTTGTCGGGCACCAGCTGCGCGTCGAACCGCGTGCGGATTGCCCCGGCCTGCGCCCCGTCGGGGAAACGCCGCAGCACCCGCGCCAGCAGCCAGTATCCGTGGACGCAGGAATGCCAATCGTAGCTGCCGTGGAAGACCGGGTGCAGCGCGGCGGGGGTACGGGCATCCTCGGGGCCGGCCAGGACGTGGCCCGGCTTGTTCGGATATTCGCGGGTGACGTGGCCGAGGGCGAGTGCCGCGAAGCGGGCACCGATCTCCGGGGTGAGCGCGTGCGGCATCGCGGAACTCCCAATGCGGCGCCGGGCGCTTTGCCGGCGCGGTGCGAGACGGTTATCGCAAGCCCGGCCGGCCGGGCAGTCCGCCGGCCCGGTCTCATCGGGACTTTCCATGCGCCGTGCGCCGATCGCCGCCCTCGTCGTTACGCTCGCGATGCCGGCCGCGGCGGCGCCGGATCCCAGCCGGGACGTGCTCTGGGCCGCGCTCAAGACCTGCGTGCTCGCCAAGCGGATCGCCGACCGGACGTTTCCGTGCCTCTCGGTCGATCTCGGCGACAAGGACCGGCCCGGCTCGGCGGTGCTGCGCGCGCCCGGCGAGCCGACCCACATCGTGGTGATGCCGACCGAGACCACGCCCGGGCTCGAAGCCCCGGTCCTGCGCGGGCCGCGCGGGGCGGCCTATTGGCGGGCGGCGCTGGCGGCGCGCCCGTTCGTGTCGGATGCCCTGAAGGGCAGGCTGCCGCTTGAGGCCGTGGGGCTCGCGGTCAACTCCGCTCGGGGTCGGAGCCAGGATCAGCTCCACATCCACCTCGATTGCCTGAAGCCGAGCGTGCTGGCCGCCGTGAAGGCACATGGTCGCCAGATCCGCGGGACCTGGACGCGCTTCCCGGTGGCGCTCGCCGGGGATCGTTACCACGCGATGCGGGTGCCGGCCGCCGAAGCCGAGCGCTTCAACCCGTTCGCGGCCCTGCGCACCCTGCCGGGCCCCCGGCCGGACCTGCACCGGACCAGCTTCGCGGCGCTGGCCACGCCGCCGGGCGATCCCGAACCGGGTTTCCTGCTGCTGGCCTACCGGGCGCCGAGCGCCAGCGCCGAGGACGTGATGGACCATAGCTGCGCCGTCGCCTCGGGCCGCGGCGGCGCCTGACCCGGCGTCCTAAGCGACGCCCGCCGGCGGCAGCGCGTCCATGAGCTGGCGCAGGAAGCCGCGTACCGCCCGGGGCAACCGCCGGTCGCGCATGGCCTGGATCTGGATGCCCCGGGCGAGGCTCGCCCGGGCGCGGATCGGCAGGCTGATCAACGCATTCAGGTCCACCGGCGTCCGCACCGACAGCGCCGACATCAGCGCGAGACCGCGCGAGTTCCGGACGAACGGCAGCAGCGTGGACAGGTTGTTGGCGGTCAGGACCGGCTCGACCACGATGCCCTCGTGCAGGCAGGCGGCCTCGAACACCTGCCGCAGGGTCGTGTCCCGGGTCGGCAGGGCGACGGGATAATTCGGCAGCTCGGACAGCTGCACGACCTTCGCCTGCGCCAGGGGATGATCGGGCGCGGCCAGCACCCGCATGTCGACCTGCCCGTCATACAGCACCTCGACCTGCTTGGTCGGCGCGAGCGCGAAGGTGATGCCGAGATCGGCCTCGCCGGCGGCCACCATCTGGGTCACCTGGGCGGGGGGCAGCACCGTCACCTCGAAGCGCAGGCCGGGATGTGCCGCGTGGAAGGACGCTACGGCGCTTGGCACGATGTCGAGCGAAAACCCCTCGGAACTCGCCACCCGGATCAGGCCCCGGGCGAGCCCCTCCAGCTCGCGGATCTCGGCGATCACCTGCTCGGAGCGGATCAGCATCTGGTGGGCGTGCTGGGCTAGAAGCTCCCCGGCCGGGCTCGGCACCATGCCGCGCGGGCGCCGCTCGAACAGGACGCAATCAAGCTCGGCTTCGAGGTTGGCGATCTGCCGGCTGATCGCCGAGGCGGCGACGTTGAGCTGGGACGAGGCCGCCGCGATAGAGCCGGTGCGGGCGACCGCCAGGAAGTAGCGCAGCCCGGTTGCCTGCATTATCCTGCCTCGATATCATTTATACCGCAGTCCCGTTGCCGAAACGGCAATGCAGCGCTCGCCAAATTCTACTTGTTGCGATCCCAGATGCACAACATCATCGCAGGGTGAAAAACGCGGCAGTCGCGGAGTCTCTCCGGGCATCCTGCCGCTCCGCCGTCGGAGACGGAGTCGACATGCCGGTACGGACGATCCCCCTCACCGCTTCCCTGGCAGCGTCCCTGATTGCGCTGGTCGCTGCGAGCCCGGCCCTGGCCGGCAAGGCCAACGACACCCTGGTCTACGCCTCGGACAGCGAACCCGAGAACGTCAGCCCGTATCACAACAGCGCCCGCGAGGGCGTGATCCTGGCCCGGAACTGCTGGGACACATTGCTGTATCGGGACCCCAAGGACGGCAGCTACAAGCCGATGCTGGCGACCGCCTGGACCTGGGCGGACGACACGAGCCTCGATCTCACGATCCGCGAGGGCGTGACCTTCCACAACGGTGACCCGCTCGGGCCGGAGGACGTGGCCTTCACGTTCAACTACGTGCTGACGCCCGAGGCCCGCACGGTCACCCGGCAGAACGTCGACTGGATGAAGTCCGTGGAGGTGACCGGCCCGCATACGGTCCGCATCCACCTTAAGGCGCCGTTCCCGGCGGCGCTCGAATACCTCGCCGGACCGACCCCGATCTTCCCGGCCAACTACTTCAAAAAGGTCGGCCTCGACGGCTTCGCCAAGGCGCCGATCGGCAGCGGCCCGTACCGGATCACCAAGGTCGATAGCGGCCGCGGCGTCAGCATGGAGCGATTCGACAAGTACTGGTCCGGCAGCCCGCTCGGAAAACCGAAGATCGGCAAGCTGCAGTTCCGCGTCATCCCGGACGGCGAGAGCCGGATGGCCGAATTGATGACCGGCGGCGTCGACTGGATCTGGCGGGTGCCGAGCGACCAGGCCGAGCAGCTGCGCGCCGCACCCAACGTCACCGTGCTCAACTCCGAGACGATGCGGGTCGGCTTCCTGCAATTCGACACGCTGGGCCGGGCGAAGGAGAACTCGCCGCTCAAGGATGTCCGCGTCCGGCAGGCGATCTCCTACGCCATCGACCGCAAGGCGATGGTCGACAACCTCGTGCGCGGCGCCTCGCGGGTGATGAACGCGCTGTGCTTCGTCGACCAGTTCGGCTGCACCGACCAGGGGGTGATGCGCTACCCCTACGACCCGGCCAAGGCCAAGGCGCTGCTCAAGGAAGCCGGCTATCCGAACGGCTTCGAGATCGATCTCGGCGCCTACCGGGAGCGCGACTACGCCGAGGCGGTGATCGGCTATCTCGGTGCCGTCGGCATCAAGGCGCGGCTCAACTACCTGCGCTACGCGGCCTTCCGCGACGCGCTGCGGGCCGGCAAGACCTCGATCGGCTTCCAGACCTGGGGCTCGTTCTCGGTTCTCGACGTCTCGGCCTTCGACGGGGTGTATTTCCGCGGCGGCGAGGAGGACCTGACCAAGGATCCGCAGGTGATCGCCGACCTCCAGAAGGGTGACGGCTCCACCGATCCGGAGACCCGCAAGGCCGCCTACACCAAGGCGCTCCAGCGGATCGCCGCGGAGGCCTACGCGCTGCCGATGTTCTCCTACTCGACCAACTACGCCTTCACGTCGGACCTGACCTTCACCGCCCAGCCCGACGAGGTGGCGCGCTTCTACGCGGCGTCGTGGAAGTGATGGTGGGGGCCGTGACGCACCGCGCCCCCTTTCCCGTGCGGGAGACGGGACCCGCGATCCGCCCGGGTTCCGAAGGCGGGAGCCAATCCGGTCCGCATCGCCGAAAGGAAGCCTGAGCCATGCTGGCCTTCACGTTCCGGCGCGTGCTGGTCGCCCTGGCGGTGGCCTTCACGGTCTCGGTGGCGAGCTTCCTGCTCCTCCACCTCTCGGGTGACCTCGCGACCGCGATCGCCGGACCCGAGGCCACCGGGCCGCAGATCGCGCAGATCCGCCAGGATTACGGGCTCGACCAGCCGATGCTGACCCAGTTCCTCACCTGGGGCTGGCGGGCGCTGCACCTCGACTTCGGCAATTCCTTCTACTTCCGCGAGAGCGTGATCGACCTGCTGGCCGCCCGCCTGCCGATCACCCTCTATCTCGGCTTCATCGCGCTCGCCGTGGCGTTGTTCGTGGCGATCCCGCTCGGCGTCGTCGCCGCCGTGAAGCGGGATACCTGGATCGACCGGACGGCGCTCGCCGTCTCGGTGCTCGGCCAGGCGATGCCGAGCTTCTGGTTCGGCCTGACGCTGATCCTGATCTTTTCCGTGAATCTCCGTTGGCTGCCGGTCTCGGGCAACGCCAGCTGGCAGAACTTCGTCCTACCCGCGGTGGCGCTCGGCTATTACGCGATGCCCGCCGTGATGCGGCTGACCCGCAACGGCATGCTGGAGGTGCTGGCCTCCGACTATGTCCGCACCGCCCGCGCCAAGGGGCTGCCGCCCCGAAAGATCCTGGTGCGGCACGCTTTGCGCAACGCCGTGATCCCGGTGATCGCCCTGTCGGCGGTGCAGTTCGGCTTCATGCTCGGCGGCTCGATCGTGATCGAGGCGGTGTTCTCGCTCCAGGGGCTCGGCCAGCTCGCCTGGGAATCCATCGCCCGCAACGACTTCCCCGTCGTCCAGGCGATCGTGCTGGTTCTGGCCATGATCTATATCGGCCTGACGCTCGCTGCCGACCTGCTGAACGCCTTCCTCGATCCGCGCCTGCGCCAGGCCTGAGGATGGAGCCCGCCATGAGCCTGCCCCCCGACACGGCGGCGCTCGCCGCCCCCGCCCTGCCGCCGGACGCGCCGATTGCCCTCGCGCCGGTGCCCTCCCCCACCCGCCTGATCCTGCGGCGGGGCCTGCGCCACACCGGCTTCCTGATCGGGGCCGGGATCCTCGGGCTGATCGTGCTGGCGGCGCTCGCCGCGCCGCTCATCGCCCCGCACGATCCCTACGCGCAGGACGTGTCCCGCCGCCTGATCCCGCCGATCTGGCAGGCCAAGGGCACCTGGGACCACGTGCTCGGCACCGACAAGCTCGGCCGCGATTATCTCAGCCGCCTGCTCTACGGCGGCCAGATCTCCCTGCTGATCGGGATCTCGGCGGCTTTGATCTCCGGGCTGATCGGCACGGTGCTCGGATTGTGCGCCGGCTATTTCGGCGGCTGGGTCGATTCGGTGGTGAGCTACATCGTGACCACCCGGCTCGCCATGCCGGTGGTGCTGGTTGCGCTCGCCATGGCGGCGCTGGTCGGCGGCTCCCTGAAGGTGGTGGTGCTGGTGCTGGGCTTCCTGCTCTGGGACCGCTTCGCCGTGGTGACGCGCGCCGCCACCCAGCAGATCCGCAATCAGGATTTCGTCTCGGCCGCCCGCGCCGCCGGGCTGACCGACCTGCGGATCATCCGCCAGGAGATCTTGCCCAACATCATGAACGCCCTGATCGTCGTGGCGACCCTGGAGATGGCCCATGCGATCCTGCTGGAAGCCGCCCTGTCGTTCCTCGGCCTCGGCGTGCAGCCGCCCCTGCCCTCCTGGGGCCTGATGATCGCCGAGGGCAAGCAGTACATGTTCTTCCAGCCCTGGGTGATCACCATCCCCGGCGTGGCGCTCCTCCTCCTCGTGTTGGCGATCAACCTCCTGGGGGACGGCCTGCGCGACATCACCGCCCCCGAGGCGCGCAACTGACCGCCTCGCCGGGCCAGCGCCCGCCGACAGGTTACCAAAATGTTTCACGGGAAACACACCATGACGCGAGACGCCGCCATCGCGCGCGCCACGGAGGCTTTCGATTCGGGCGCGTTTCTCGCCCTCCTGCGGGAGGCGGTGGCGATGCCCACCGAGAGCCAGGCCCCCGGCCAGGAGGCGGCCTTGCGCGCCTATCTCGACGCCTTCATCGTGCCGCTCGTCGCCCGGCTCGGCTTCGAGACGCCAAAGATCTTCCCGAACCCCGACGGGGTGCACGGCCCGTTCCTGATCGCCGAGCGGCGCGAGGGCGCGGACCTGGACCTGCCGACCGTGCTGATCTACGGCCACGGCGACACGGTGCGGGGCTATCCCGAGCAGTGGCGCGAGGGTCTCGGCCCCTGGGAGATCGTGGTCGAGGGTGACCGCTGGTACGGGCGTGGCACCGCCGACAACAAGGGCCAGCACGTCCTCAACCTCGCCGCCCTGGAGCAGGTGATTGCGGCCCGCGAGGGCCATCTCGGCTTCAACGTAAAGCTGCTGATCGAGATGGGCGAGGAATCGGGCTCCCCGGGCCTGCGGCCGTTCTGCCGTGAGCAGGCCGATTCCCTGCGCTCGGACGTGCTGATCGCCTCGGACGGCCCCCGCCTCAACGGCGAGCGCCCGACCCTCTTCCTGGGCTCCCGCGGCGCCTACAATTTCGAGCTCAGCCTGAACCTGCGCGAGGGCCCGCACCATTCCGGCAACTGGGGCGGGCTGCTGCGCAACCCCGGCACGGTGCTGGCCTCGGCGATCGCCTCGATGGTCGATGCCCGCGGCAGCATCCTGGTCGAGGCCCTGCGGCCGCCGCCGATTCCCGAGGGCGTGCGCGCGGCGCTCGCCGACATCCGCGTCGGCGAGGACCCGACCGCGCCCAAGATCGATTCCGACTGGGGCGAGCCAGGCCTGACGCCCGCCGAGCGGGTCTTTGCCTGGAACACCCTGGAGGTCCTGGCCTTCAAGACCGGCGATCCGGACGGGCCGCTCAACGCCGTGCCGCCTCACGCCAAGGCAACCTTGCAGCTGCGCTTCGTGGTCGGCACAGACTGGCAGAACCTCATCCGGAACGTGCGCGCCCATCTCGACGCGCACGGCTTCCCGATGATCGAGGTCAGGCCAGCCCGCGCCGCCGAGGTGTTCCAGGCGACGCGGCTGCCGGTGGAGGATCCCTGGGTCGAGTGGGCGCTCCAGTCGATCGAGGCGAGCTCCGGCAAGAAGCCGGCGCTGCTGCCCAATCTCGGCGGCTCGCTGCCGAACGACGCCTTCTCGGAGATCCTGGGCCTGCCGACCCTCTGGGTGCCGCATTCCTACCCGGCCTGCCGCCAGCACGGGCCGGACGAGCACATGCTCGCCTCCGGCACCCGCGAGGGTCTGGCGATCATGGCCGGCCTGTTCTGGGATCTGGCCGAGGCCGGACCCGACATCCTGCGCCGCCGCAAAGCGAGGGCCTGACACGATGAGCGAGCCGGTCGTCCGCATCCGCGATCTGACGATCGCGCTCCCCAAGGGCGCCGACCGCCCGCACGCGGTCGAGGGCCTGAACCTCGATCTCGAAGCGGGAAAGATCCTGTGCGTGGTCGGGGAATCAGGCTCGGGCAAGTCGATGAGCGCCTACGCGCTGACCGGCCTCCTGCCCCGGGCCCTGAAGCCGACGGCCGGCACGATCCTGTTCGAGGGGCGGGACCTCCTGACCCTCGACGAGCCGGCGTGGCGGTCCCTGCGCGGCCGGCGCATCGCCATGGTGTTCCAGGAGCCGATGACGGCGTTGAACCCGGTGATGCGGATCGGCGACCAGATCGCCGAGATGTTTGAGGCGCACAACCTGCTCACCCGCAGCGAGCGCTGGGCCCGGGCGGTGGCGCTGGCCACCGAGGTCGGCCTGCCGAACCCCGAGGAGGCGGTGCGGGCCTACCCGCACCAGCTCTCCGGCGGCCAGCGGCAGCGGGCGATGATCGCCATGGCGCTGGCGCTGGAGCCCTCGGTGCTGGTCGCCGACGAGCCGACCACGGCCCTCGACGTCACCACCCAGGCCCAGATCCTCAGGCTGATCCGCGACCTGCAGCGGAAGCGCGGGATGAGCGTCCTGTTCATCACCCACGATTTCGGCGTGGTGGCGGAGATCGCCGACCACGTGGCGGTGCTCCAGCGCGGGCGGCTCGTGGAATCCGGCACCGCCGAGGCGGTGCTGGGGAATCCGCAGGCACCCTACACCAGGGCGCTGCTCGCCGCCGTCCCGAGCCTGACGCCGCCGCCGCGCGCGCCTATGGAGGCGGCCCCGGTCGCCCTCTCGGTGTCCGGGCTGTCCAAGACCTATGCCGGGCGCTCCGGCCTGTTCGGCAAGCCGCGGATCGTGGGGGCGGTGAAGGAGGTTTCGTTCGATGTCCGCCGCGGCGAGACCCTGGGCATCGTCGGCGAGTCCGGCTCGGGCAAGTCGACCACCGCGCGGCTCGCGATCCGCCTGATCGAGCCCGACGGCGGCACGGTCCGGCTGGGGGACCTTGACTATACGGCCCTCGGCAAGACGGCCTTGCGCGACAAGCGCAGCGGCATCCAGATGATCTTCCAGGACCCGTTCGCGTCGCTGAACCCGCGCCGCACCGTGGAGCAGATCATCACGGCGGGGCCGATCGCCCACGGGGTTCCGGCCGCGGAGGCGCGGGAGCGGGCGCGGAGCCTCCTCGACCTCGTCGGCCTCGACCCGAAGGCCGCCGCCCGCTACCCCAATGCCTTCTCGGGCGGCCAGCGCCAGCGCATCGGCATCGCCCGGGCGCTTGCCATGGAGCCGGACGTGCTGGTGGCCGACGAGGCGGTCTCCGCCCTCGACGTCTCGGTCCAGCGCCAGGTGCTGGATCTGCTGGAGGATTTGAAGCAGCGGCTCTCGCTGGCGATGCTGTTCATCACCCACGACCTGCGGGTGGCGGCCACGATCTGCGACCGCATCGCCGTGATGCATCGCGGCGCCATCGTGGAGATGCGCACCACCACCGACCTGTTCGCCGCCCCGGAGCACGCCTACACGCGCAGCCTGCTGGCGGCCGTGCCGGGTGCCCGCGCGTCGTAGCGGGCGGCTGAGACGTCCTGGCCCCTCTCTGAGACGCCAGGGACCGCCATTGGACACACAGACAAGTTTTTTGGACGGACTCGGACTGTCCCGCTTCGGGCCATCCGGTAAAATCCCGGCATTGTCGAGGGCCCGAGCGCCCCGGCGGATCTACGGCCGACCGCAACGTCCGTCCCCGCTCGCACCTCGAACGCGGACGGGGACTCTTGACGTGTCGTTCTCAGCCAAGCCCGATGATCCTCAGTCCTTGCGCAGGCGGTCCCTGCCGGACGGGCAGCCGTCCCGGCGCCAAGGATCGGCGCAACGGGCAGGCCGCAGGGCCAACACCGGCAACCGCCGCGCGGGCAAGCCGGAGGCGGTCGCCGAGATCGTCGGCGCTCGGATCATCTACCTGAGCTGGGCCCAGACCTTCGGACGTCCGCCCCGGGCGCGATTGCCCGGGATGATCGCGCGCATCCTGCCGTTCCGCCAGCGGTAACCGGCGACCGAAGGAAGCCGCTGATCGGCGGAGGCGCCGGTCAGCCTTTGGTGCCCGTCCTGCGCTGATCGGCGCGGGCACCCGGAACGCCGAGGCCGATCGCCTTGGCGAGGGCGGAGCGCTGCGCGGCGTAGCCCGGCGCGGTCATCGGATAGTCCGCCGGCAGGCCGTAGCGCTCGCGGTAGCGCTCGGGCGTCAGGCCGTGGGCCGTCAGGTGGCGCTTCAGCGTCTTGTACGACCGGCCGTCGATGAAGCTGATGATGCCGTCCTGCTGGACCGACTTGCGGATCTGGGCCGCGGTCGGCGGCTCGATCACGGGCTCGACCTCCACGGGCGGCTTGCCGTCGAGATTGACCAAGGCGCCGTGAACGCTGGCGATCAGCTCGGGCAGCGCGGTCGGCGGGACGGGATTGTTCGACACATAGGCGGCGACGATGTCGCCGACCAAGACGGCCAGTTCGGCGCTGCTCTCGGGGATCGTTTCGGGCACTGCGCAAGTTCCAGTCTAAGATTTCGATCGTGACACCACGGTTCCAAAGCAAAAACCGTCGCAGTGTCAAGATGCTTTGTTCAGCCGATCCCGTTTCGCGGCAGAATTTTAATGCGACCTCTAAGGAAAACACGTTCCCGACAGAGTGTTTTCACTGCCTCCATCCCGCGATCTGCTGGGCCTGTTCCGATCAGATCTTCAGAAAATCCGAAATACGAAACTCAGAACACAGTTTGCTTCTGTCCACGGTCTCAACCGATCCCGAGTCCGCGGATGAGACCGAGGCTGACCGCGACCAGGACGGCCAGCGAGGCGGTCACTGCCAGGGTGACCCGGCCCCCGACGCGGGCGAGCACGCGCACGTCGACCCCGAGACCCAGGGCCGCCATGGACAGGACCGTGAGCACGCCCGCGAGCTGCGTCAGCGGCTTGACCGCCGCATCCGGGATCAGCCCGAGGGAGCGGGCGGTGGCCAGCGCCAGGAAGCCAAGAATGAACCAGGGCACCAGCTTGGTCAGGCCGGGACGGGGCTTCGGGCCGGTCGCTTCGAGTCCGGCCTCCTGGGGCAGGCGCGAGGCGATCAGCGAGAACGCCACCACCACCGGCCCGAGCATCAGCACGCGCACGAGCTTGACTAGGGTGCCGACCTGCGTGGCGAGCAGGCTCACCGGCACGGTCGCAGCCAGGACCTGCGGCACCGCGTAGACGGTGAGCCCGGCCAGCACGCCGTACTGGTTGTCGCTCAAGCCGGCGAGCGGCACGAACAGGGGCAGCCCGAGCACCATCAGCACGCCGAGCACCGCGGTGAACGCGATGGCCGCCGCGATGTCCTTGGGCTGGGCCCCGATCACCGGCGCCACCGCGGCGATGGCCGAGTTGCCGCAGATCGCGTTGCCGCAGGCCACCAGGATCGCCATCCGGGGCGGCAGGCCGAGCGCTCGGCAGATCGCCACGCTGGCACCGATGCCGATCGCCACGGTGCCGACGATGCCGGCGAGGAGGGCCGGTCCGGAGGCCAGGATCGCCCCGAGACTGAGGGAGGCGCCGAGCAGGACGACCGCGACCTCGAGGAGTTGCTTGGCCGAGAACGCGATGCCGGTGCGGAACCGGGCATCCGGGGTCCAGGCGGTGCGCAGGGCGATGCCGATCAGGATCGCCAGCACCAGCGCCTCGACATAGGGGTGGCCGGCGACGCGCTCCTCGAGCGCCTGTGCGGCCATGGCCACGGCGGTGATCGCCGCGCACAGGCCGAGGCCCGGCAGTACGGAGGCACCGGTTCCGTCCCGTGCGGCCGCGCCGGTTTCGCCCGCCCGGGACGAGGTTTTTGAGCTCACGCCGGTCGCTCCGTGGTCGACACCCGAGCAAAGGGAAGAAAACGTTTGCCGCGAACGCGCAAGAGAGAAGGACACTCTACGGCACGAGAAAACTTCGAAAGACGCGTCCATTGCGGCGCGAGGGTTCGAGCGCGACATTCACTCCCATGCGCACCACCCCGAATACCCGGTCGACGACGATGGCGTTCGACCCCTTTGGCGAGCCCGTCGCCGAAGGCGTGGCGAACGCTTGCCCGACCGCGTCCGGAGATCGGACCGCCCGCCGGGTCGGCGGCGCCGTGTTTTGGACGCTTGCGCTGGCGATCCTGGCTGGCCGCGTCTACGCCTACGACATGCCTGCGGTGGAAAGCGTCGCCTCCTACGCCGCGCAGGTTATTGCCCTGCGCTGAGGCGCGGTCGTCACTCAATACGTATCGGCCA
This sequence comes from Methylobacterium sp. ARG-1, assembly GCF_001262595.1. Classification (NCBI taxonomy): domain Bacteria; kingdom Pseudomonadati; phylum Pseudomonadota; class Alphaproteobacteria; order Hyphomicrobiales; family Methylobacteriaceae; genus Methylobacterium; species Methylobacterium sp. ARG-1. The sequence goes on along the minus strand of NZ_LHCD01000024.1, from coordinate 52,931 downwards.
GATAAGCCGCGATCGCGCGGCCATCGGCTTCGTCGATCGGGGCGTGGTAGACCTTGATCATCTTGGTTACCTCCGCATCCCAGAACGCCTTGCCGCGGCCCGGCGGCTGCGTGGCGATGTAATCGATCGAGTGGCAGGTCTGGCAATTGGCCTGCGCCGCCGCGAAGCCCCGGCCCTGGCTGCCCCCCTCCCCGTCCCGGGGCGCCTTCAGTTCCGCGGTCGGATCCGGCAGGGAGTAGCTTCGCGGTGCCGACAGGGCGGTGCCCGCGATCAGGCCGGCGGCCAGCGATCCGACAAGAAGCGCGCGCATCCCGTTCCCCTTCACGCCACCCGGACCCGGGTGGTCTCGACCCCGTTGCGCATGTAACCGGACGGGTTCCAGCGGGACTCCATCGGCTGCGTGCTGCCGTCGGTGGCGGTGGCTCGAACCCGGATCGCGTGCGACCCCGGATCCAGTTCGATATCGAGCGACCAGGGACGGAACGCGTAGGGGCCGAGATCCTGCCCCAGGGCCGCCGGCGTCCAGTTCCGGCCGTCGTCGGTGGACACCGCGACGGCCTTGATGCCGGAACCGCCGTCGAACGCGATCCCGCGCAGATGCGTCCTGCCGGCCTGGATGTTCGCTCCGTCAACGAGGTTGGTCAGGAACGACCGCACATTGAGGCGCCCGATCGGCACCGTAGCGGCGGCCTGGCCGGGCTCCGTGCAGGCGCACGCATTGTCCGGGATGCGGTAGGCGCTCTTCATGAAGAAGCCGTCGAAGGGCGTGTCGCGGACCGTGATCGCGTTCAGGTGTTTGACCCAGTAGGTGCCGTAGAAGCCCGGCACCACGAGGCGCAGCGGAAACCCGTTGAGCCAGGGGAGGTCTTCGCCGTTCATGGCCCAGGCCAGCATCACCTGCCCGTCGCGGGCATGGTCGAGCCCGAGCGCCTTCACGAAATCCGGGGTCTCGGGCAGGACCGGGCCGTCCATCCCGTCGAACGTCACCTGCACGGCGCCGGTCTTCACGCCGGCCCGGTCGAGCACGCTCTTCAGCGGCACGCCGGTCCAGCGGGCGCAGCCCATGGCGCCGTTGCCCAGCTGGCCGCCGGCCATGCGCGGCTCGAAGAAGCCGCGGGAATTGCCCGAGCACTGATTCACGGCCACGATCTCGGTCCGCCCGGGCAGGGCCTTGATCTCGGCCAGCGACAGCGAGACCGGCCGCTCGACATGGCCCGTCACACCGAGCCGGAACGTGTCCAGATCGATCTCCAGGGGGATGTCGGCCAGGTGGTAGCGCACGAAGAAGGCGTCGTTGGGGGTGATCGCCCCCTCGTCGAACACCGCGAACGGCGTCTCGAGCTGCGGCGGCCGGGCCGTATTCTGAAGAAGGGGGCGCTTGCCCGGATAGGCGACCAACGGCCGTGTGCCGTTGCCGAAGGGAAGCGTGACCTCCTCGGCCCGGGCCCGCAACGGTGCCACGACGGTCGCGAGCGCGCCGAGACCGCCCTGCAGAACCCGGCGCCTGTCGAGATCAGCCATCGTCGCGTCCTTCTTCCACCACCCTGGGAAACCGAACGATCTGCGCGCGGACGCCCTTCGATCCGACAATCCCGGGGCGGCCCTACCGTGGGGGTGTATCAGAATTTCGTCCGGTCGAACCGGCCGACCCCGAGGCATTCGTGTTTCACGGGAAACATTACGCCGCGGTCAGCCGAGCGCCGCGATCTCGGCCGCCAGGGCGTCCGGGACCGTCAGCCCGTCGCGCCCGGCGCGGCGGCGCAGATCGAGGCGCCGGCTTCCCGGCAGCCGGGCGCCGTCCTGATCCTCGATCGCTCCGGCCAGGACGGCGAAGCGCTCCGGTGCGTCGGAGCTCAAGGCCGTGGCATCGATCGCCAGGATCAGTTGCCCGGTTCCGGGCGGGTCGCCCGCCGCGTCGAGGAACGAGCTGGCCTCCGCTGCGAAGCGCCCCCCGGTGAGTCCGGCCGCCAGCAGCTCCACCATGAGAGCGAGGGCCGTGCCCTTGGCGTCGCCGAGCGGTATCATCGTGCCGTCGAGGGCGGCGGCGGGATCGGTGGTCGGACGGCCCTCGGCATCGAGCGCCCAGCCCTCCGGGATCGCCTCCCTGCGCTGCTTCGCGCCCACGATGGCGGCCCGGGCGACCTTCGACAGGGCGAGGTCGATCACGATCGGCGCGCGACCGGGCAACGGGCAGGCGAAGGCCAGCGGGTTGGTGCCGAACACCGCGCGGTTGCCGCCCCAGGGCGCCATGGCGGCGGGCGTATTGGCGAACAGGATCGCGAGACATCCGGCCTCGGCCAGGGCCTCGACCGGCCGGCCGGCGGCGCCGCAATGATGCGAGCGCCGGATCCCGGCCGCCGCGATCCCCTGCCGGCGTGTCAGTTCGGGCAGCTCGGCCAGCGCCGCGTCGAGGGCCGGATAGGCGAAGCCGTGTCCGGCATCGATCGCCAGGAGCCCCGGCCGCGGGTGAGTGACGGTGATCGCGGCATCGCCCACGACCTTGCCGGTCCGCAGCTGCGCGGCGTAGCTCGGCACCCGCGACAGGCCGTGCCCCTTCAGGCCGTCCGCCTCGGCGGCCACCAGGGCCCGGGCGGTGCTGTCGGCCGCAGCCGCCGAGGCGCCGCAGCGGCGGAAGGCGCCGGCCGCGAGGGCGTGCGCCTCCGCAAGGGACAGGATTGGCATGGTCAGGACTCCGGATGGATGCGCGACATCACCCGACGCCATGCCGGACTTCGATCAGGCCTGCATCCCCCAACGCTGGATGGTCCGTCGCTCGATCGTCTGGAAGATCAGGTTCTCCACCACGAGACCGATCAGGATCACGGTGAGCAGCCCGGCGAACACGTTCGGGATGTCGAGCATGTTCTTGTTCTCGAAGATGAACCAGCCGAGCCCACCCGCCCCGGACGAGACTCCGAACACCAGCTCGGCCGCGATCAGGGTCCGCCAGGCGAAGGCCCAGCCGACCTTCAATCCGGTGAGGATCGACGGGAAGGCCGCCGGGATCAGGATCTTGCCGATCAGCCGCGGTCCTGACAGCCCGTAATTGCGCCCGACCATCCGGAGCGTCCGGCTCACCGACAGGAAGCCGGAATGGGTGTTGAGCGCGATCGCCCAGGTCACCGAGTGGACCAGGACGAAGATCAGGCTGCCATTGCCTAGACCGAACCAGATCAGCGCCAGCGGCAACAGCGCGATGGCCGGCAGGGGGTTGAACATCGAGGTCAGGGTCTCGAGGAAATCGGTCCCGATCCGCGACGCGATGGCGACGCCGGTGAGCAGGGTCGCCAGCACGATGCCGGCGGCGTAGCCCATCAGCAGCACCTTCAGCGAGCTCCAGGCCCGCGCCGGGAGGGTGCCGTCGGCGACCGCCCGGAAGAACGCCTCCATGGTCGCCGAAAAGGTCGGGAACAGCAGGTCGTTGTCGAGGTAGCGCCCGTACGCTTCCCAGATCCCCGCCAGCAGGACCAGGATCAGGATCTTGCGCAGCCAGGCCTGGTTGTAGAGCCGCTCGAAAGCCGAGAGCGGCTTCTCCACCACCGGAGCGCCGTGGGCCTGGCCGGTCTGCCGCACGATCTCGGGGCGGACCGGCTCCGCGGCGGCCGGCCGCGGCGGCACGGCCGTCGGAGCGTCGCTCAGAAGGGGCGCGCTAGACATTCTCGGCCTCCTGGATCTCCTCGGAGAAGAGCATCTGCTGGATGCGGTTCTCCAGCCGCAGCGCCGCCTCCGGGGTGGCGGCGCTGTTGAGCTCGGCCTTGACCTCGCCGGGATGGGGCGAGAGCAGCAGGATGCGGGAGCCGACCTTGATCGCCTCGGGGATCGAGTGCGTCACGAACAGAACCGTGAAGCGCGTCTCCTCCCAAAGCATCAGCAGCTCGTCCTGCATGCGCCGCCGGGTGAGCGCGTCGAGCGCCGCGAACGGCTCGTCCATCAGCAGGATGTCGGGCTCCATCGCCATGCCGCGGGCGATGGCCACGCGCTGCTTCATCCCGCCCGACAGGGTGTGCGGGTAGCTGTCGGCGAACTTCGTGAGGTTGACCTTGTCGATGTAGAGGTTGGCCCGCTCCAGCGCCTGACGGCCTTTCAGCCGGCCCGAGGCTTCGAGGGCGAAGACCACGTTCTGCCGGACCGTCTTCCACGGCAGGAGCTGGTCGAATTCCTGGAACACCATCATCCGGTCGGGCCCGGGCTCGGTCACCGGGCGGCCTTTCAGCCGGATCTCCCCCTCGGTGGGGGCCATGTAGCCGCCGACCGCCTTGAGCAGGGTCGACTTCCCGCAGCCGGATGGCCCGAGCAGGACGAACCGGTCTCCGGGCCAGACCTTGAAGCTCACCCGGTAGGTGGCCGTGACGAGGTGCTCGGGCGTCTTGTAGCGGAGCGTGACGCCGTCGACCTCCAGCAGAGGCTGACCCGTACCCATCCATCCTCCCTGGCGCCGCAGCTTGAGCCGCGTGTCGCTGATGGCCTGGAGATGGTCCGGGCCTCACGGGAAAGTGTAGGGCCGGCGAGGAGAGGCTGTAAAGCGGCGACTTCTTGATAAACGAGGATTGCTGTCCGGATCAGCCCGATTGTTTCGTCTATCCCGGTCTGCCGCTCAGGTTCGGGAATATCTCACAAGGCTGTTCCCAACGGTCAGTCGAAGGAGCGTATTTCGTACATCTCCCGGCCGAAGCGCCCGTTCGATGGTCCCGCACCGTCATGGCGAGCGCAGCGAAGCAACCCGGGGCGGCGCGCGCCCCCCGGACGTGGCGTTTCCCTCGGTTGCTTCGCTGCGCTCGGAATGACGGTGGCGTGTGGGCCCTGCGACGGAAACCTCACCCTCCCCATCTTAGACCGGGTGCCACCACCGGCCCCGCAGCACCACGCCTTCGGAGAAAATCCGGTGGGCGCCGGTCATGTGCTCGCCCCTTGTGTCCACGTAGTCGAACGCGCCGTCCCGGACCGACAGCACGGTGGCGTCGCCGAGCGCGCCGACCTTCAGGGTGCCGTATTCCATGCGCTTCAGCGCCACCGCGGCGTTGACCGTGGAGGCGGCAATGACCTCGTGCAGGCTCATGCCGAGGCAGAGCATCTTCGACATGGTGGTGACTTGGTCGAAGGCGGGGCCATCGATGCAGAGCTGGTGCACGTCGGACGAGATCGTGTCCGGCAGGAAGCCGCCGGCCAGCATGGCCCGGGCGGTCTTGAACGCGAACGAGCCCTTGCCGTGGCCGATATCGAACAGCACGCCCCGGGCCCGGGCGTCGCGGAGCGCCGGCTTGACCGCGCCCTGCGCAGTCACGGGGGAATTCGGGAACGGCCGGAAGGCATGGGTCAGCACGTCGCCGGGGCGCAGCATGGCCAGCACCTCCTCGTAGCTCGGCGGCGGCTCGTCGATATGGGCCATCAGCGGCAGGCCGGTCTCTTCCGCGACCTGGAGGGCGATGTTGAGCGGCGCGGTGCCCTGGTCCCCGGAGGAGTTGCGCCCGACCCGGACCTTGATGCCGACGATCACGTCCCGGTTGGCCTCGGCCACCTCCACCGCCTCGCGGGGCGCCATGAGCTGCGGGTCCTTGCTCTCGCCGACCATGATCGTCTTGGAGAAGGCGAAGATGCCGGCGAACGACACGTGAAGGTAGGCGAGGATGCGCGCCTCCGAGCGGTCGATCACGTGCTTGCGGAACCCCGCGAAATTGCCCGGCCCGGCGCTGCCGGTATCGACCGAGGTGGTCACCCCGGAGGTGCGGCAGAACGCGTCGGCGTCGATCCCGATCGAGGTGCCGCCCCAGTAGACATGGGTGTGCAGGTCGATCAGCCCCGGGGTGACGATCGCCCCGGCCATCTCCCGCACCTGCGTGCCCGGGCCCGCCACCAGGTCCCGGCCGAAGCCCGAGACGCGGCCCTCCGCGAAGGCGACATCGCAGACGCCGTCATGGTTCTGTGACGGGTCGATCACCCGCGCGCCCTTGAGGATCAGGTCGTGCTGCACGGCTGTCTCCGGTCCGGTCTCAGGCGGCTTGGGCGGCAACAGTGCCGTCGTTGAGGTGGCAGGCGGCCAGGTGGCCGGCGCCCACGGTGTCGAGGCGGGGCTCCTCGACCCGGCAGCGGTCGAAGGCCTGCGGGCAGCGGGTGTGGAAGCGGCAGCCGCTAGGCGGGTTGATCGGGCTCGGAACGTCGCCCTTGAGCACGATGCGGGTGCGCCCGGCCCCGGGCTCCGGAATCGGCACCGCGGAGAGCAGCGCCTGCGTGTAGGGGTGCTTCGGGGCCAGGAACAGCTCCCGGCGCGGGCCGATCTCGACGATCTTGCCGAGATACATCACGGCCACCCGGTGGGTCATGTGCTCGACGATGGCGAGGTCGTGCGAGATGAACAGCATGGCGAGGTCGAGCTCGCGCTGCAGGTCGCGCAGCAGGTTGACGATCTGGGCCTTCACCGAGACGTCCAGCGCCGAGACCGCCTCGTCGCAGATGATCAGGTCCGGCTCGGCGGCGAGCGCCCGGGCGATGCCGATGCGCTGGCGCTGGCCGCCCGAGAACTCGTGGGGCCAGCGCCCCAACGCCTCGCGCGGCAGGCCGACCCGCTCCATCAGGGCGGCGAGCTTCGCCTCGAGGTCGGCCGAGCCCTGGGCCAAACCGAAATTGCGGATCGGCTCGGCCAGGATCGCCCGCACCCGCATCCGCGGGTTGAGCGAGGAGAACGGGTCCTGGAACACCATCTGCATCCGGCGGCGCAGTGGCCGCAGGGTGCCGGCCGAGAGGTCGTCGATGCGCCGGCCCGCCAGCACCACCTGCCCGGCCGTGGGGGCGTAGAGGCGCATCAGCGCCTTGGCGACCGTGGACTTGCCGCAACCGGATTCGCCGACCAGCGAGAGGGTCTCGCCCCGGTCCACCGTGAAGGACAGGCCGTCCACTGCCTTCAGCACCCGGGCGGACCGGCCGAACAGGCCACCGCCGAGGGCGAAGTGTTTTTTCAGGTCGTTGACCTGGAGGAGCGTGCGGGCGGTCGTGGTCACGGGCAGCCTCCCAGGATTGCGTCGACCGCGGATATCCATCCCGCTCTGCGGGCCGCGAGCCTGTCGTCAAGCCTCGGGCCGACGCCGACACGCGCCCTCGCCCGTGCGGGAGAGGGTTGGGGTGAGGGATCCGCCCTCTCCGGACAAGCCTGTCCCCTCTCCCGCACGGGAGAGGGGACCCGCGCTGCATCCGGCATCATGTGAATTCGACGGCCGCTGCGAGGGCGAATGGATGCGCCAGCGAAGTCACAAACCATCATGCCGCCAGCGCGTCCTTGGGCGCGTAATGGCAGGCGGCGAGGTGGGCGGGGGCCTTCGGCTCCAGGGCCGGGGCGTAGGCGCGGCACAGGTCGGTCACGTCCGGGCAGCGGCCGGCGAAGACGCAGCCCTCGATCCGCTGCTTCAGGCTCGGGACCATGCCGGGAATCTCGGCGAGCCGCTCGGTGGCGCCGTGCTCGACCGCGCCGAGCTTGGGCACCGCCCCCATCAGCCCGCGGGTGTAGGGGTGGCGCGGCGCCCGGAACAGGTCGCGGACCGGCGCCTCCTCGACCTTCCGGCCGGCATACATCACCACCACCCGGTCGGCGACCTCGGCGACCACGCCGAGATCGTGGGTGATCAGCATGATCGCGGCGCCGACCCGGCGCTTCAGGTCGCGCATCAGGTCGAGGATCTGGGCCTGGATGGTCACGTCGAGCGCCGTGGTCGGCTCGTCGGCGATGAGGAGCTTGGGCGAGCAGGCGAGCGCGATGGCGATCATCACCCGCTGGCGCATGCCGCCCGAGAGCTGGTGCGGGTATTCCCGGACCCGGCGCCCGGGCTCCGGGATGCCGACCAGCGTGAGCATCTCCACCGCCCGCGCCTCGGCCTCGCGCCGGCTGAGGCCCTGGTGCAGCCGCAGGGTCTCGCCGATCTGGCGGCCGACGGTCAGCACCGGGTTCAGGCTGGTCATCGGCTCCTGGAAGATGACGCTGATGTCGTTGCCGCGGATCCGGCGCATCGCCTTCATGGGCAGGTCGAGGAGGTTCTGCCCCTCGAACCGGATGGCGCCGGCGATGCTGGCCGGCGGCTCGGGCAGGAGCCGCAGGATCGACATCGCGGTCACCGACTTGCCGCAGCCGGATTCGCCGACGATCGCCAGGGTCTCCCCGGCCTGGATCGCGAAGGACACGCCGTCCACCGCCCGGTTGGCCCCGTCGGGGGTGCGGAAATGGACCTGCAGGTTCTCGATGGAGAGGAGGGGTACGCCGTTCACGCCGGGGCTCCTCATGCGTCTTTCGCCATGCGGGGGTCGAGGGCGTCGCGCAGACCGTCGCCGACCAGGTTCACGGCGAGCACCGTCATCGAAAGGAAGATGGCCGGGAACAGGATGATGTAGAACTTCACCTGCCAGAGGGCCCGGCCCTCGGCCATGATGTTGCCCCAGGACGGCGTCGAGGGCGGCACCCCCGCACCGATGAACGACAGGATCGCCTCGGTGATCATCGCGGAGGCGCAGATATAGGTCGCCTGCACGGTCATGGGCGCCAGGGTGTTGGGCAGGATGTGGCGCCAGATGATCGCCGGCATGCGCGTGCCCGTGGTCACGGCGGCCTCGACATAGGGCTGCTCGCGCAGGGACAGCACGACGCCCCGGACCAGCCGGGCGACCCGAGGGATCTCCGCGATGGTGATCGCCACGATCACGTTCTGGACCGAGCCGCGGGTGAGCGCCATCAGGGTGATGGCGAGCAGGATCGGCGGGATCGACATCATGCCGTCGACGATCCGCATGACGATCCCGTCGAGCCAACGCACCATGCCGGAGACGAGCCCGACCGCGAGCCCCGCCACCGAGGCGAGGAGCGCCACCGAGAAGCCGACCAGCAGCGACACGCGGGCGCCGTAGACCACCCGCGAGTAGATGTCCCGCCCGAGCATGTCGGTGCCGAACCAGTACTGGGCCGAGGGCACGCGGGTGCGCTTGGCCGGGGCCAGGGCGGTGGGATCGACGGTGCCGAGATAGGGTGCGAGCACCGCCATCAGGAACACGATCAGCAGCAGGATCCCGCCGACCACGATGGTCGGGTGGCGGCGGACATAAGTCCAGACCGGCCCCCGGCGTTTGCGCGCCGGGATGACGTCCGGCATCGGCGTGGCGACGGCGAGGCCCGCGGGGGGCGGCGCCTTGGCGGGCAGGTCCTTGAGGGACGAGTCCCGGGCGAGGGACGGACCGGAGAGGGGCGCGACGGTCGCGGTCAATAGCGGATCCTCGGGTCGAGCAAGGTGTAGAACAGGTCGATGGCGAGGTTCACCAGCACGTAGACGAAGCTGAACAGCAGGACGACGCCCTGGATGACCGGGTAATCGCGCCGCAGGATCGCATCGACCGTGAGGCGGCCGAGGCCGGGAATCGCGAACACCGTCTCGGTGACCACAGCGCCGCCGATCAGCAGCGCGATGCCGATGCCGATCACGGTGACGATCGGCACGGCGGCGTTCTTGAGGGCGTGGATGAACAGCACCGGCCCCTGCGCCAGCCCCTTGGCCCGGGCGGTGCGGACGTAATCTTGGCTCAGCACATCCAGCATGGTCGCCCGGGTCACCCGGGCGATCAGCGCGATGTAGACGAGGCCCAGCGTCACCGCGGGCAGGATCAGGTTCGAGAACCACGGCCACAGGCCCTGCTCGATCGGCGTGTAGCCCTGCACCGGCAGCCAGCCGAGTTCGAGGGCGAACACGTAGGCGAGCACGTAGCCGACCACGAAGACCGGCACCGAGAAGCCCATCACGGCGAGCCCCATGACCAGCCGGTCGATCAGGCTGCCGGCCTTCCAGGCCGCCACGACGCCGAGCGGCACCGCCACCACGATGGCCAGGACCAGGGTGACGAGCATCAGCGACACGGTCGGCTGCACCCGTTGGCCGATCATGGTGGTGACCGGCAGGTTGGTGAAGATCGAGGTGCCGAGATCCCCGTGGAGGATCTGCCAGGACCATTCGCCGAACCGCACCAGGAACGGCCGGTCGAGGCCGAGCGAGGCGCGGATGCGGGCGACGTCGTCCGGCGTCGCCTGATCGCCCGCGATGATCGCGGCCGGATCGCCGGGGGCGAAGTAGAGGAGGCTGAAGACGAACAAGCCGACCACCGCCATCACCGGGATGGTGGCCAGGATGCGCCTGCCGATATAGCCGAGCATGGGTCTCCCCTATCTCATCGGTCGCCCGCGCCCCGGGCAGCATCCGGCTGGGGCGCAGGTCCCCTCTCCCGTGTTGTGGGAGAGAGACAGGGTGAGGGGACAGGTTTGTCCGGAGAGGGCGTATCCCTCATCCCAGCCCTCTCCCGCACGGGAGAGGGGGCGCGTCGCGCCGAACGGGATGATCGCGGGACATCTCATCACGCCTTCGACACGCCCCAGGTGAACGGGATCGGCCCCTTCACGATCCCCGAGACGCTCTTGCGCCAGGCCTGGTAGCCGAGGAAGAACCCGGTCGGGACGTAGACCACCCCCTCGCAGGCGGCGGCGTTGACCTTGTCGATGGCGGCCTTCTCGGAGGCCGGGTCGGCGGCGTCGAACCACTCGGCGATCCCCGCCTCCACGGGCGGGACGTTCGGCCAGCCGAACCACGCCTTGTCGCCGTTGGCGCGCACCGCCGGGTAGCCCGCCGGGTTGATGGTGTCGGCGCCCGCATGCCACGTGTGGAACATGTTCCAGCCGCCCTGTGACGGCGGCGCCTTGGAGGCGCGCCGGGTGCCGGTGGTGCCCCAGTCGGTGGCGACGAAATCGACGTTGAAGCCCATCTGCTTCAGCAGGTCGGCGGTGATGTCGCCCTGCGCCTTGGTGATCGGCTGGTCCTGCGCCACGACGCAGGTGACGGGCTCGCCCTTGTAGCCGGCCTCCTTGAGCATCTTGCGGCCGAGCGCGATGTCGCCCTTGCCGACGTTCTCGCCGCCCGCCTCGCTGTAGAGCGACGTCCCCGGCGTGAAGAAGCCCGGCAGCTTCTTCCACAGGCTGTCGTCGTCGCCGACGATCGCCCGCATGTAATCCTCCTGGTTCATGGCGGTCAGGACCGCCTGGCGGATCTTCGGGTTGTCGAAGGGCGGATACAGGTGGTTCATCCGGAACGACCCGACATTACCCAGCGGATCGGCGATATCGACGTTGAGGTTGGCGTTCTTGCGCAGGAGCGGCACGAGGTCGGAGATCGGGTTCTCCCACCAATCGACCTCGCCGTTCTGCAGGGCCGCCGAGGCGGTGGCCGCGTCCGGCATGATCACCCACTCGACCCGGTCGACCAGAATGTGCTTGCCCCCGGCCAGCCAGGAATTCGGCTCCGCGCGGGGCTTATAGCCAGCGAATTTCTGGAACACGGCCCGGGCGCCCGGCACCCATTCGTTGCGCACGAAGGTCATCGGGCCGGAGCCGACATATTCGGTGATCTGTGTGAACGGGTCGGTCTTGGCGATCCGCTCCGGCATGATCAGGGCCATCGGGGCGTTGGTCTTGCCGAGCGCGTAGAGGAGCTTCGGGAACGGCTTCTTCAGCCGCCAGCGGAACGTCCGGTCGTCGACGGCGGCGAGGTCGTCCTGGACGCCGCGGATCATCAGGCCGATCGGGTCGCGGGCCATCCAGCGGGTCAGGCTCGCCACCACGTCCTTGGACAGGACCGGCTCGCCGTCGTGCCACATGAGGCCGGGGCGGAGCCGGAAGGTCCAGGTCAGCTGGTCGCCCGAGACCTCCTCGGATTCGACCATTTGCCGCTGCGGCTTCAGCTGCGCGTCCACCCCGTAGAGCATGTCCCAGACGAGGGTGCCGGCATTGCGCACCACGTATTGCGTGCCCCAGATCGGGTCGAAATTGGCGAGGTTCGCCTGGGGCACGAAGCGCAGCACCTTGGCGCCCTGCGCCACGGCCGGCATCGCGATCTGCGGCGCTGCCAGCCCGAGTGCGGCCGAGCCCTTGAGGAAGGTCCTGCGGTCCATCGTGATCTCCCTGGCCGGTGGGATTGCGATCCCGGCTACCGGCCCGCACCCCGGGTGCGCCTGTGACTCGGTCGACGGAAGGCTTCGGTCCCGTATCGGGGCCGAAGTGGGCTGGCGTTTCACGCGATCAGCAGCATGCGCCAGTTCCCTGCTGCCGCAAGACGCTTTTGGGGATTTGAATTCTAGTTATCCGCATCCTGTTCGCGCGCGCCGTCGTCCGGCCGGATGCAGGCCGGCAGGGGATACGGAGGGGCGTCGGCGGATCGGCGGTCGTCATGCTCACGGGGGCTACCTCGCAAGCCTCGCGCCACCGTGAGGGGAAGAGAATTCAAAATGCAGCGCGACCGTCCGGCTGGACGGGGCGGGAGCGCAAGCTCACGAAAGGGATTTCAAAGGACTCTCAGCCCTTTGGTGGGGCTCGGTGCGGCGTCGCCCAAAGGCCAGGGCTCCGCCCTGGACCCGCGAAAGGTCCCGGACCTTTCGAAACCGGGACCTCCCTCAGCTGACCTGGCGCAGGTGCGAGCCGGCCTCCGCCGGTTGGGCGCGGATGAAGGCCGCGATCCGCGGGGCGATCACCGTCCGGTAGCGGGAGCCGTTGAACACGCCGTAATGCCCGACGCCCGCCTGGAGATGGTAGGCCTTGCGGGATTCGGGCAGGTTCGGCGTCAGCTCGAGGGCCGCCTTGGTCTGGCCGACCCCGGAGATGTCGTCGTTCTCGCCCTCCACGGCCAGGATGGCGCAGCGGCGGATCGCCCCGAGATCGACCGGGGTGCCGCGGTGGCGCATCTGCCCCTTGGGCAGAGCGTGGTCGACGAAGACGGTCTGCACGGTCTGGAGGTAGTACTCCGCGGTGAGATCCATCACCGCCAGGTACTCGTCGTAGAATTCCCGGTGCTTCTCGGCCGAGTCGCCATCGCCCTTCACCAGATGGTCGAACATGTCCGAATGGGCGGTGACGTGGCGGTCGAGGTTCATCGCCATGAAGCCCGACAGCTGCAGGAAGCCCGGATAGACCCGGCGCCAGGCCCCCGGATAGATCGGCGGCACGAGGCTGATCGTGTTGCGCTCGAACCAGGCCTGGCCGCGCTCCTGGGCGAGGCAGTTCACCGCCGTGGGTGAGCGGCGGGTGTCGATCGGGCCGCCCATCAGGGTCATCGAGGCCGGCACGGTCGGATCGCCCGCCGGATCGGCCTTGGCCTCCATGAGTGCCACCGCGGCCAGAACCGGCACCGCCGGCTGGCACACCGCCATGACGTGCAGGTCCGGCCCGAGGATCGCGAACATCTCCTGCAGGTAGTCGATATAGGTGTCGAGGTCGAAGCTCCCGAAGGTCAGCGGCACCATCCGGGCATCGGTCCAGTCGGTGATGTAGACCCGGTGGTTCGGCAGCATCGCTTCCACGGTGCCGCGCAGCAGCGTGGCGTAGTGGCCCGACATCGGCGCGACGATGAGGAGCTTCGGCTGCGGCTCGGCGGGCGCCGTGAGGAAGGCGCGCTCGAACGCGACCAGGCGGCAGAACGGCCGCTCCCAGACGACGCGCTCGCTGACCGGGACCGCAATCCCGTCGACCTGCGTCTCGGTGAACCCGAAGGCGGGCTTGCCGTAGCGGCGCGTGGCGCGCTCGAACATCTCGCAGCCGGCACTGATCGACCGGGCGTAGGGGCTGTATGCGAGCGGATTGCCGGGCATCTGCAGGGCGTGGCGGGTCAGGTCCGCGGCGACCCGAGCCGGCGCCATCAGGGCGCGGGCGCCTTCGAACATCGCGTAAGCCAGGAGCATCGCCACCTCGCGGTCTCGAATGCCGTCCGGGGCCGACCGGGACCGGTCCGCCGCGGGACGACACACCATCCGGGCCGCCGACATCCGGCCTGCGCGCGGAGCCTGCTGCAACCCGCCGCGTAGGATAAGGTTCCACCCTGAACGATCACGGAACATCCCCCGCCCCGGGCGACTTGCCCGTGACCACGCCCTCGGCGCGACGGATCCGGCGGCCCGCTCGGATCCGGTGCCGCGGTACCCGCCAGACAATCCGCGCCGGCGCGGCCCGACCGGCGCTCCACCGATAACCCCATGCCCGATAGCGATCTCAACGGCCTCGTCCGCAACGCCCGCCACCTCCGGCTCGACACCTTCGTCCGCCTGCGCTGGCTCGCCATCACCGGCCAGAGCGCCGCCGTGGTCGGCGCACAGTTCGGTCTCGGGCTGGCGCTGCCGTTCGGCTGGTGCTTCCTGGTGATCGCGACCTCCTCCTGGCTGAACCTGGCCCTGCGGATCCGCTTCCCAGCGAGCTACCGGCTGAGCGACGATTCCGCGGCGCTGCTGCTCGCCTTCGACATCGTGCAGCTCGCCGCGCTGCTGTTCCTCACCGGCGGCCTTCAGAACCCGTTCTCGCTGCTGTTCCTCGCCCCCGTGCTGATCTCCGCCACCGCGCTGCCGCCGGAGCGAACCCTGGCGCTCGGCCTGCTCGCCGTGGGGCTGGCGACGCTGCTCGCCCTGGTGCACCGGCCGCTGCCCTGGTTCTCGGACGGGCGGATCGAATTGCCGTTCCTGTACGTGTCCGGGGTCTGGACCGCGATCCTGCTGGGCACCGCGTTCACGGGCGTCTACGCCTGGCGGGTCGCCGAGGAGACGCGGCTCCTCGCCCAGGCGCTCGCCGCCACCGAGCTGGTGCTCGCCCGGGAGCAGCACCTCTCGCAGCTCGACGGCCTCGCGGCGGCGGCTGCCCACGAATTGGGCACGCCGCTCGGGACGATCATGGTGGTGACCAAGGAGCTGATCCGCCAGCTCGGGCCCACCGCCTCGCCGGCCGTGGCCGAGGACCTGAACCTGCTGCGCGAGCAGGTCGACCGCTGCCGCGGCATCCTCGGCAAGCTCACGTCTCTGGATGGCGACGGGGTCGGCTTCCTGGAGACCGTGACGTTCAGCCATCTCGTGGAGGAACTGGTGGCCCCCCAGCGCGCCCTCGGAGCCGTCCTGGAGATTTCCAGCCGCGGTGACGGCCCGGAACCGGCCTGCCGCCGCAACCCCGGGGTGATGTTCGGGCTGGCCAACATCCTCGACAACGCCGTCGATTTCGCCACCTCCCGCGTCACCGTGGAGGGCCGCTGGACCCAGGAGCGGGTCTGGATCGAGATCCGCGACGACGGCCCGGGCTTCTCCAGCGAGGTCCTGCTGCGCGCGGGCGAGCCCTACGTAACCACCCGCAGCGGCGACCGCCCGCAGACCGGCGGGACCGTAGGCGCCGGCCTGGGCCTCGGCCTGTTCATTGCCAAGACCCTGATCGAGCGCTCGGGCGCACAGCTCGCCCTGATGAACGTCTCCGCGCCGGACGCCCATGGAGCGATCGTGCGGGTGTCCTGGGCCCGGCACATCTTCGAACGGGGTGCAGCCCCGCGCCATTCGCCGGAACTCAATATCGGCGCGCCCCTGCCACCGCGCGATGTCGTACCTATATGAGGATCAGACCAAGAACTGACTGAGTAATTCCCTTACGAAAACCCGAAAGGAGTGCCGGATGCTGACGCAGCCCGGGACCACGGCAGCGATCGATCCCGCCGTGATCAACGAAGCCGATCCGCTCGCCGCCTTCACCGACCGCAGCCTGCTGATCGTAGACGACGACAAGCCCTTCTCGACGCGGCTCGCCCGCGCCATGGAAAGCCGCGGCTACCATGTCCAGGTCGCCGACAGCGTCGCCGACGGCGTGTCGGCCGTCGAGGCCCGTCCGCCGGCCTTCGCGGTGATCGACATGCGGCTCGGCGACGGCAACGGCCTCGACGTGATCGCCCGCCTGAAGGAGCGCCGCCCCGACGCGCGCGGCGTGATCCTCACCGGCTACGGCAACATCGCGACCGCCGTCACGGCGGTGAAGCTCGGCGCGTTCGATTATCTCGCCAAGCCCGCCGACGCCGACGAGATCCACGGCACGCTGATGGCCCAGCCCGGCGAGCGGGCCGACCCGCCGGAGAACCCGATGTCCGCGGACCGGGTCCGCTGGGAGCATATCCAGCGGGTCTACGAGCTGTGCAGCCGCAACGTCAGCGAGACCGCCCGGCGCCTCAACATGCACCGGCGGACGCTGCAGCGGATCCTGGCCAAGCGCGCCCCGCGCTGAAGCCCGGACCCACCGATCCCGGGTCCCGCGGTTGCATCCCCCCTTCCCGGTGGGCTAGCTGCGCGGGTCCCGGGCGCATTTCGTCCGGGGCCTCGCAATCGACCGGGGGACGAGTCTCGTGAACGGGCGCAACGCCATCACCATCGTGAGCATGATGGTCCTCGTCGGCACGGAGGTCTTCGCCGTCGCCATCGCGGCCGGCTGGGCCCTCGCGGGCCTGTTCGACCTCGGCGACCGGGTCGGCCATGTGCTGATGGGCGTCTTCAGCCTGTTCGCAGCCTGGATCATGCTCCAGCTCTGGCGCCGGGCGACCAGCATCGAGCCGATCCGCACTCGCGCCACGTCGCGGTAGCCGGATCGGGTGTGTCGCCGGGCCCGTGCCCGGCACGGCGTTCGACAGGCTGGCGGCCTTCCTGCTAGGGAACGTGCGACGGCCGCCCGTGTAACGACGCCGCGGGTTGCGCCCACGTTTTCGGCTGCGCGTGAGACCGGAAGATCCATGAAAGCCCGTATCATCGTCACCCTGAAGACCGGTGTGCTGGACCCGCAGGGCAAGGCGATCGAGGCCGCGCTCAAGTCCCTCGGCATCGACGGCATCGACAGCGTCCGCCAGGGCAAGGTGTTCGATCTCGAGGTCTCGGCCGCCGACGGCCCGACCGCCGAAGCCACCCTCCGGACGGCCTGCGAGAAGCTGCTCGCCAACACCGTCGTCGAGAACTACGCGATCGAGATCCTCTGATGCACGCTGCGGTCGTCGTCTTTCCGGGGTCGAATCGCGAGAGCGACGTCGCCCGGGCTCTGCGCCGGTCAGGCGCGCGGGTCAGCATGGTCTGGCACGCGGATCAGGACCTGCCGGCCGGAACCGACCTCGCCGTCCTGCCGGGCGGCTTCTCCTACGGCGACTACCTGCGCTGCGGCGCCATCGCGGGCCGCGCGGCCGCGATGGATGCGGTGCGGGCGCATGCCGCCCGGGGCGGCCTCGTGCTCGGCATCTGCAACGGTTTCCAGATCCTGTGCGAATCCGGCCTCCTGCCGGGCGTGCTGATGCGCAACGTCAACCGGCGCTTCATCTGCCACCGGCAGACCCTCCGGGTCGAACGCACCGACACGCGCTTCACCAGCGCCTACCAGAAGGGGCAGGTGATCGACGTCTGTGTGGCGCATGGCGAGGGCAATTACTTCGCCGATCCCGAGACGCTGGCGCGGATCGAGGGCGAGGGTCGCGTGGCCTTCCGGTACTGCGACGCCGCCGGGACGATCTCGGTCGAGGCTAACCGCAACGGCTCCCTCAACGCGATCGCGGGGGTCTACTCGGAGGCTGGCAACGTCCTCGGGATGATGCCGCACCCGGAGAACTTCGTGGAAGGCCTGATCGGCGGCACCGACGGACGCGGATTGTTCGACAGTCTCGCCGCATGAACTCGCCGGCGGAAACTGGTTTTTAACCGCCGATTAAGGTTCACACAGCATAAAGAGGTATCCAGAGTTCTGGATATCGAGTTGGACGACCTCGTCCGCTCTGTTTGATGCCTCCCTGATGACTCTCCCAAGCCGCCCCCAACCGGGCGGCTTTTTTCTGTTGGCCTGCGCAGGCCGCGGCGGGCCCCGCTCGGGCTCGCGGATCCGCGGAACGCGATAATTCTCGGCCGCAAGAGACGTCTGTCCGAGGCCCACATTCGGCGGCGAGGTAGAGGATCGTAGCCTGGAAGGGCGCGGCCGCCCGCGCTTCGTCGCAGTGACGTGAAGCGCATCCCTCGGGGGCAACGCCGGAGGATCGGGCGCGAAAGGCCTCGGTCCCACCCGACGGTTGGGACTGAGGCCGATCCCTCAGTAGAGCCCGCCTGCCTGCGCGGCCCGGTCGGGGTCCGCCGGGACCGCCGCGGGGGCAGCGCTTTGGGCCGGGGCGACGTAGGAATCCGGCGGCGCGGTGCCGGGCTTGAACGCCTCCAGGATCGTGCCGGCGCCCTCCCCCGAACCGGCGCGGGTGCCGGAGGCGAGGTTCACGCGGATCAGCTTGATACCGGGCGGCACCCGGAACGGGGTCGGCGGCTTGTCCTTGAGGGCGACCTTCAGGAACTCGAGGGCGATCGGCGCCGCGAGGCCGCCGCCGGTGGCGCGGTCGCCGAGCGAGCGCGGCTTGTCGAAGCCGATATAGATCCCGACCGCGAGATCCGGCGAGAAGCCCACGAACCACGCATCCTTGGCGTCGTTGGTGGTGCCGGTCTTGCCGGCGAGCGGCTTGCCGATCTGCTTCAGCAGGGTCGCGGTGCCGCGCTGGACCACGCCCTCCATGATCGAGACCATCTGGTAGGCGGTGAGCGGGTCGAGCACCTGCTCAGAATCGTCCACCAGCTTCGGCTCGTCCTGGCCGGACCATTTCTCGGCGTCGCAGCCGATGCACTTGCGGTTATCGTGCCGGTAGATCGTCTCGCCGATGCGGTCCTGGATCCGGTCGATCAGGGTCGGCCGGATGCGGCGCCCGCCATTGGCGAGCATCGAGTAGGCGGTGACCATGCGCATGACCGTGGTCTCGCCGGCGCCCAGCGACATCGGCAGCACGGGCAGCATGTCGTCGTAGACGCCGAAGCGGCGGGCGTATTCGGCGATGAGCGGCATGCCAACATCCTTGGCGAGCCGGACCGTCATCAGGTTCTTCGAATGCTCGATCCCGTACCGCAGGGTGTGCGGGCCGCCGGACTTGCCGTCGTAGTTCGAGGGCGTCCAGGCCTCCTGGCCGGGGCCGGCCTCGATGGTGATCGGCGTGTCCTGCACGATCGAGGACGGGGTGTAGCCGTTGTCGAGGGCCGCCGAGTAGACGATCGGCTTGAACGACGAGCCGGGCTGGCGCATCGCCTGGGTGGCGCGGTTGAACTCGGATTCGTCGTACGAGAAGCCGCCGACCATCGCGTGGACGCGGCCCGTATTCGGGTCCATCGCCACGATGGCACCGGAGACCTCGGGCTTCTGGCGCAGGCGGTACTGGCCGCGGCCGCCATCCATCGCCTCGACATAGACCATGTCGCCGGGCTGGAGGTTCGGCCGGCCGGCCCAGCGCATGCCGTCCGGGGGGATCACGCCGGTCTCGCGGTCCTTGCCGACCTGGCCCGACGCCTCGCGCTTGGGCTGGAGGCCGACCTGGACGCCGCCGCCGCCATTGCCCAGCACCACGGCGAGCCGCCACGGCGCCACGTCGCCGAGCGCGGGAACCTCGGCGGCGGCCATGCCCCAGTCGCGCCCGGTCAGGTCGACCTTGGTGACCGCGCCGCGCCAGCCATGGGCCTGGTCGTAGCGCACGAGGCCGTCGACCAGGGCCTTGCGGGCCCAGGCCTGCATCTTCGGATCGAGCGTCGAGCGCACCGAGAGGCCGCCCTCGTAAAGCTTCTTCTCGCCGTAGCGCTCGGAGATCTCGCGCCGGACTTCTTCGGTGAAGTAGTTGGCATTGGCGGCGTTCGGGAAGGCGACCCGCGGGTTGACGCCGAGCGGCATCTTCTTGGCCGCCTCCGCCTCTTCCTTGGTGATGTAGCCGTTCTCCGCCATCAGGCGGATGATCTCGTTGCGCCGGTCGAGGGCCGCCTGGGTCTTGCGGTAGGGGTGGTAGTTGTTCGGCCCCTTCGGCAGGGCGGCCAGGTAGGCCGCCTCGTTGATGGTCAGCTCGTGGACCGACTTGCCGAAGTAATCCAGCGCCGCCGCCGCGACGCCGTGCAGGTTGCGCCCGGGGACGATCGTACCCAGAAAGATCTCATTGAGGTAAAGTTCGAGGATCTTGTCCTTGGAATAGGCCGCCTCGATGCGCAGGGCTACGAGCGCCTCCTTGATCTTGCGGTCATAGGTCTGCTCGGAGGAGAGCAGGAAGTTCTTGGCGACCTGCTGGGTGATGGTCGAGGCGCCCTGCCGCTTGCCCGATTTGGCGTTGGTCAGGAAGGCGCGCACGATCCCCTCGGGGTCGATGCCGCCGTGCTTGTAGAAGTTCTTATCCTCGGCCGACAGGAAGGCCGCGACCACGATCTTCGGCATCGCCTGGATCGGCAGGTACAGCCGGCGCTCGCGGGCATATTCGGCCAGCAGGGAGCCGTCGGCCGCGTGGATGCGGGTCATCACCGGCGGCTCGTAATTGGCGAGCGCGGCGTGGTCGGGCAGGTCCTGGCTGTACTTCCAGTAGAAGTAGCCGCCGGCCGCAGCACCGACCACGAACAGCACCGCGCCGGCGCTAAACAGGATCCCGAAGAAACGAAGGATCAGACGCATCCGGTGTTCCGCTCGTCGCTGGCCCGGCCGCATGCCGGGTTCGGCTCATCCGGCACGGGCGTCCGTGTTCGACGCGGTCGGCTCCCGGACGCTCCCGTGAGGCCCCCTCGGATTGCCGGTTCAGCGGCGGTGCGACGGGGCGTCGGACACCCCGTATCGACACTCTATCTATGGTAAAACTGGGGCGACGGCGGCCGACCGGCGCGGGTTCGTGGACGGCTTCAGGGTCGCGCGGTTGCCGAAGAACAGGTCGATCGCCTTCGCCATCGAGCCGGTGACCCCCGCGCGCCACTCCGGCGATTGCAGCATCTCCAGGTCGCGCTTGCTCGAGAGATAGCCGAGTTCCACCAGCACGCTCGGCACGTCGGGGGAGCGCAGCACCATGAAGCGCGCCTCCCGGTGGGGCTTGGCGCTCATCTCCATGACTGGGGCGAGCTGGCCCATCAGGGTGCGGGCGAAGCCCGAGGAGAAGCCCCGGGTCTCGCGCAGGGTCAGTTCCTGCAGGATGTCGGCGATGTCCGGGGGGGCCTCGGCCGAATCGGCGCCGGCGGCGGCGTCGGCCTTGTTCTCGCGCTCGGCGAGCCGGGCGGATTCCACGTCGGTCGCCTTCTCGGCGTTGGTGTAGATGGTGGCCCCGCGCACCTGGGGCGCGGCCGAGATCGAATCCGCGTGGATCGACACGAACAGGTCGGCCTTGGCCTCGCGGGCGAGGCGGACGCGGTCGGCCAGCGGCACGAACACGTCCCGGTCGCGGGTCATCCGGACCCGGTAGCGGCCGCTCGCTTCCAGCTTCTCGACCAGGGCCTGCGCGTAGCCGAACACGATGTCCTTCTCGAACACCCCGCCCACCGCGATCGCCCCGGGATCGGTCCCGCCATGCCCGGCATCGACCATGATCAGCGGGCGCTGGTCGGCCGGTTCTGGGGCGGCGCTGCGCGCCTGGGCGGGGGCCGGGTCGCTGGCCGCGGCCGCCTTGCGGAACGCGTCGCGCTCGACACGCTGGAGCGGGATCGTCAGCAGCACCGCACCGTCCCGGGCCCGGGTCACGGTCTCGATCCGCCCGATCGTGGCCGGTGCGGCGAGGTCGATCACGACCCGCGAGCGGCCGGGGGCGAACAGGCCGTAGCGGAAGGATTGGACGAGGCCGTCGCGGCGACGCCCCGCCCCGGAATCGAGCTGGAAATTGACCTCCGGCAGGTCGATCACCGCCCGGTCGGGCCGTTCCATCACGAAGCCGCGGGCCTCCACGGCCCGGGACAGGGTCAGGGTGAGCCGCGTGGTGCCGGCCTGGCTGGCGAGATCCGCCCCGATGGCGATCGCGGGCGTCGGCGCGGCGGGCTTGTCGCCGTTCTGCGCGAGGACGGGTGAGCCCGCCAGCGTCAGAGCCAGGCAGAGGCGGTGGATTGCGGAACGGATCTGGCGCGCGCGACTCGGCATCGGTCCGGATTCAACTCCCGTGCCCCGCGATAGGGCATAGGAGCAGTATGGTTAATCGACAGTTGCCCGGAACGAGGCGGCCGGCATGTCACGCGCATGGGACAGCCTGAACGTGGCGATCGTGCGTCAGCGGAACGCGACGAGGCGGCTGGCCTGGCGGATGACGTCGCTCCAGCAGGTCAGCGAGGCATCGGCGGCACGCTGGACCTCGCCCATCTGCAGACGCATCAGTTCGGTCGGCGAGCCCGCTTGCGACAGGGCCCGCAGATGCGCCAGGGCGGCCTCACTCTCCCCACGCATGTAGCGGGCGATCGTCGAGCCGATGCTGGTGCCATCGTGGTGATTCGGCGTGAACCCGGCTCGGCTGGTCGCGGCGACGCTGGTCGCGGGGCCGTGTTCGGCGGCTTCGTCCCGCGCGACGGGCGCGGCGGACGGAGCCGTCACCGGCGGGATCGTCACGGGCGGGACGAGGGCGGCCACTGGGACCGAGACCTCTGCAGGAGCCTCCGGCGCGGCATCATCCGGCTCAGAGGCGGCGACGGCCTCCGTGGCCCTGGCAACGGCCACGTCCGGGATGGCCGTGTCAGTGGGCGGCGGAACGGCGCGGAGCGCGGGCCCGTCGGCATTGAGAGCCGACTTCGGAGCCCAATCGGGGCGGGGCCCCTTCGGTCGACGCGGCTTGCTCATGGCGCGATCTCCTCCTCGTCCGCATCGGGCCCCCTGACGGAGCGGCGGCCGGAGGGAAGACCGTCTTCGGAAGGCTTCTGTCCGGCGGTGCCCCGCCGCCTCGGGCCGGGCACCGCCTCGAACGATCCGCTTGGGGCGGATCGGTGCGTCTTCAGCGGGCGACGTTCTGCTGCGCGAGGGCGCCGAAATCCTTGGCCTGGGCCTGGAGGGCGGCGAACTGGCTGCGGACGAACTCGGACTGCAGCTCGAACGCCTCGCGCAGGTCCTTGGTGCGGGCCAGCTTCTGGGCGAAGTCGAAGGTCGCGTTCGCGTTGGTCTGCGCGTGCTCGAAACCCTTCGAGACCGCCGCCGTCATGGTCGACTGGAAGGTCTGACCCGAGGCCTGGACCTGCTCGGTCGCCTTGATGGCGTTCGCCATCATGGTGCCGACGGCGTTGCGCGCCTGGTCGACGCTCTTCTCGGCGAAGTCACGCATCTCGGTCGGGATCTCGAAGTTCGGGGTCTGCATCGAAGTCTCCAGCACACGCTGTCTCGGGATGGGACGCCGATCTGCGTCCGCGGTGACGCGTCTCTATATGTTGCAGTGCAACAAGCAGTCAAGTGCATGTTTTTGGGTTCGGCGCGGGCGCGAGAATCCGGATAAAATGCATGCTTCCGGTATCCGAACAGTCTTCGCGCCGCCATACCGGCAACGCGCCCGCTTCCAATAAACCTTGGCCGTTCCAGGCAGGGTCATGGTGCGATTCGGCCGCACAGACGCCTCTCTATATAAATCTTAACGGCTGTCTATAGCCGACGCGCCCGGATTTGGGACTTGCCGATTCGGTATCAGGCCGATTCTGCGCTTGGCCGGTCCGGCCGGGCCGCGGCGTCGGCATGGTGCATCGCACCAGTCCCACGATGCACGAGCTCGGCATAGAGCGACCGGAGCGCGGCGGCATGGGTGGCGAGCGTCATCGGCGCGGCCCGGACCTGCGCCCGGGCATTCGCCCCGAGGGTTGCCGCGCAGGCATCGTCCCGCAGGGCGGAGAACGCCGCCGCCAACGCCCCGATCTCGGGGGCGACCACGAAGCCGGTCCGCCCGTCCCGCACCTTCTCGGCGGCGCCGGACCGGTCGGAGGCGACCACGGGAAGGCCGGCCGCCAAGGCCTCGTAGACCGTGAGCGGCCCGGTCTCGTACCAGCGCGACGGGGCGGCGAGCGCGCGGGCACGGCTGCGCAGCAGTGCCCAGACGGCGTCCGGCGCCTGCCAGCCGACCACCTCGACACCCGGCCGAGCGCGCAGGTCCGCCTCCAAGGGGCCGGCGCCGATGAACAGGGCGGTGAGCCCGGCGGACCGGGCCGCGTCCGCCACGAGGTCGGCGCCCTTCTCCCGGGTCAGGCGCCCGACATACGCGATGGCGTCGCCGCGGGCGGGATCGGCCGGCGGCCCGTCGGCGATCCGGACGGGGTTGTCGACGCGGTGATGGGTGAGCGCGTAGCCGCCGAGCAGGTCGCCGAGCCGCCGGCGGCTGGCGTCGCAGACATGCACGACATGGAGCGGGCGCTGGTGCAGCGCCTGCCGGAGCGCCCCCGCGCGGGCGACGCGCACGAGCTTGTGAACCCGGCTGCGGGGATCGCAGGGCGCGGCGAGACAGGCCGGCGAGAGCGGCGCCAGCCCGCAGGGCTCGGCCCGGTCGAACCGGTAATAGACGCCGTTCGGGCAGGCCAGGGCGTAGTCGTGCAGGGTGACAACCACCGGCACATCGAGGCGGGTCAGGACCGGGAAGATCGCCGGCGACAGGGTGCGGGTCCATTGGTGCAGGTGGAGGCAATCCGGCGGTGCCGGAAGACCCCGGAGCGCCGCCTCGAGGGCGCGGGCCGCCGCGGCGTGCCAGATCCCGGAGGCCGCCGCCCTGATGCCGCCCAGGGTCCAGATGTCGGGCAGGCCGAGTTCGATCCGCCGGATCTTCCCGTGGTCCAGCAGGGGATCGACCGGGCCCGGGATCGCCTGGATGTAGGTGACCGCCAGGCCGGCCTCGGCGAGCCCGCGGGCGGATTCCAGGGCGACCTTTTCCGCCCCGCCGCTGGCGGTCGCGAACTCGGCCAGGATCACGACATGCATGATTTGTCTCGGCAGGACCCGCCGCGATCATAAGTCCAGGCCGGTTTACGGAGGATCAACCGCCGGCCGTTACAGAATTCCACCCCAAGAATAGAGCGGCGGACTTCCTGACGTGCACATCGTCCTCGTCGCCGACCATGCCGCGATCAACGGCGGTCAGGCCAAGGTCGCGATCGAATCCGCCCTCGGGCTCGCCGCCCGGGGTCACCGCGTCACCCTGTTCGCGGCCGTGGGCCCGGTCGATCCGCGGCTGGAATCCGCCGGCATCCGGGTGGTGTGCCTGGATCAGGACGACGTCACGACGGCGCGCAGCAAGCTCGCCTTCGCGGCCCAGGCGATCTGGAACGCACCGGCCGCCCGCGCCCTGGCGGCCGAGCTTGCCGCCTGCGATCCGCGGGACACGCTGGTCCATGTCCACGCCTTCGCCAAGGCGCTGTCGCCGGCCATCGGCCCGGCCCTGCGGGCTTCCGGCCTGCCGTGCCTCTACACGATGCACGAGTTCTTCCTGGTCTGCCCGACCGGCGGGTTCTACGCCTATCCCGAGCAGACGATCTGCCACCGGGTGCCGATGTCGGCCTCCTGCATCCTGGCGCAGTGCGATGCGCGCAGCTACCCGCGCAAGGTCGCCCGGATGATCCGCCATGCCGGGCTCGCGCATGTCGCCCGGCTGCCGGAGCTGTTCGCCCACGTCGTCACGATCAGCGACCTGCAGGAGAGCGTGGTCCGGCCGCTGATGCCGAACGGCACCGTGTTCCACCGGGTCGACAACCCGATCGCGGTGGCGCAGGCGCCGGTCCATGAGGGACCGCCGGGCGATTTCCTGTTCGTCGGCCGGATCTCCACCGAGAAGGGCGCACCGATCTTCGCCGAAGCCGCCCGCCGGGCCGGGGTGCGGGCCGTGTTCGTCGGCGACGGCTCGGAGCGGGCCGATCTTGCCGCCCGCTATCCCGAGGCGGTGATGCTCGGCTGGCGCCACCCCGCCGGCGTGCAGGCGCTGATGCGGCAGGCGCGGGCTCTGATCTTCCCGAGCGTCTGGTACGAGGGCCAGCCGCTCACGGTGTACGAGGCTCTGGCCTGCGGTACGCCGGTGATCGTCAGCGATGCCTGCGCCGGCCGGGAGGCGGTGGTCGACGGCGAGACCGGGTTCTGGTTCCGCTCGGGCGATCCCGATGCGCTCGCCGCCCATCTGCGCCGCCTGTCGGACGACGCCCTCGCGGCCCGGATGGGCCGGGCCGCGCATGCCCGCTACTGGACCGCGCCGCTGACCCCGGAGGTCCATCTCGACCGGCTGACGGGCGTCTACGAGACCGTGATGTGTGAGGCTTCTGCGCGCGGCCGCGCGACGCAGCTATCAGCCGGCCGGGCGGTGGCGGCGGCCTGATCGATACGCCTTGCGCCGAAAAAACCGGAAACACCCGGGCCCCGTCGCGTTGACGCGCACAGGCACCGCGCGTGCATCCGTCACCGATAAGGGACAGACATGGCCGACGACCACAAGCTCGCGAACGAGACCAAGCCCGGCTTCCAGCAGGGCAGCGCCAGACCGGACGACAAGGCCAATCCCGCCAACAAGCCCGAGAAGATGGACGAGCGCCTCGACGACGCCCTCGAGGAGACGTTCCCATCAAGCGACCCGATCTCGGTGAAGATCACCAAGTAGCCGGGTTGCCGAAGGGCTCAGCCCTATGGCGGGGCTATCGGGGCTCTGCCCCGATGCAGCCGGGCTCTGCCCGGCACCCGCACAAGGTCCCGGACCGTGTGGAACCGGGACTTTCAGGCCGCTTCGAGCAGCCGCCGGGCGATGACCTGGGCCTGGATCTCGGCGGCGCCCTCGAAGATCGACAGGATGCGGGCATCGCACAGGATCCGGCTGACCGGGTATTCCAGCGCGAAGCCGTTGCCGCCGTGGATCTGGAGCGCGTTGTCGGCGGCCGCCCAGGCGACCCGGGCGCCGAGCAGCTTAGCCATCCCGGCCTCCAGGTCGCAGCGCTTGCCGGCATCCTTCTCGCGGGCCGAGAAATAGGTGAGCTGGCGGGCGATGTTGATCTCCACCGCCATCATGGCGAGCTTGTCGGCGACCCGCGGGAAGCTGACGAGCGCCTTGCCGAACTGCACCCGCTCCTCGGCGTAGCGCAGGGCCACGTCGAGGGCCGACTGGGCGACGCCGATGGCCCGGGCCGCGGTCTGGATGCGGGCCGATTCGAAGGTCTGCATCAGCTGGGCGAAGCCCTTGCCCTCGACCTCGCCGAGCAGGTTGCCGCCGGGCACCTCGAATCCCTCGAAGGCCAGCTCGTATTCCTTCATGCCCCGGTAGCCGAGCACCTCGATCTCGCCGCCGGACAGGCCCTGGACCGGGAACGGCTCTGCGTCCGTGCCCCGGGGCTTCTCGGCGATCAGCATCGAAAGGCCGCGATGGCCCTTCTCCTCCGGCTTGGTCCGCACCAGCACGGTCATGATGTCGGCCCGGACCGGATGGGTGATCCAGGTCTTGTTGCCGGTGATCTTCCAAACCTCGCCCTCCTTCACCGCCTTGGTGCGGAGCGAGGCGAGGTCCGAACCCGTGTTCGGCTCGGTGAACACGGCGGTGGGCAGGATATCGCCCGAGGCGATCTTGGGCAGGAAGCGGTGCTTCTGCTCCTCGGTGCCGCCGCACAGGATCAGCTCCGCGGCGATCTCCGAGCGGGTGCCGAGCGAGCCGACACCGATATAGGCCCGGGACAGCTCCTCCGAGACCACGCACATGGCGGTCTTGGGCAGGCCCATGCCGCCGTATTCCTCCGGGATGGTGAGGCCGAACACGCCCAGCTCGGCCATCTTGGTGACGACCTCCATGGGGATGTATTCATTCTTCAGGTGCCACTCATGCGCCTGCTCGACCACCTCGGCCTTGCCGAAGCGGCGCATCTCGGAGCGGATCGCCTCCATGTCCTCGTCGAGGCCCGAGGCGCCCACGGTGGCCGAGCCGCCGCCCTCGCGCATCAGCGCCACCAGGGCGGCGCGGTTCTCCGGGGTGTTGCCCTCGGCGATCAGGGTCTCGACCGCGTCCGAGCGGTACTGCGCGATCTCCTTAGCCGAGAGACCGAGCGAGCCGGTCGGCCGGACCATCTCGCCCTGGCTCATCGGGATGCCGGAGAACAGCTGGTCGAGATACTCGCCGGCGCCGATCCGCACGAGCAGCGTCTCGGTCTCGCCGAACCGGCCCTCGGCCTGGAGGCGCTCGGCATAACCGCCGAGTTCGGCCACCGCCTCCGCGTAGGTCGCCAGCCAAGCCAGCCCGTGGGCGGCGTGCTGCTGGGTCTCGAGCTTGCCGGCATCGATCCGCCCGTCCGCGCCGAGGATGCGCGTCCGGACCCGGCGCGTGGCTTCCGCTACGAGGGCCTTCGCGCTCTCGCCGGCCGCCTTGGCGAGGCTGACGACGTCCTGCGGCTCGGTCTGGATGGCGGGGGATGCGGACATGGTTTTTAGCTCGCGTGGCGTATTATTGGATCGTGTCTTCTAACCCGTCCGACGTCGAGGCCGAAGCAGATTTCATTTGCGGCGTCTTGAACTGAAGTTGAATGCGTCAGAGTGCTCGCCGCCGAAATGGAGGCCGATTCGGCGCACGTTATTTCGTATACACAATCACTGATAGCTTTGCCCGCGTGCCACGGTATGGGAAGCCGTTTCAGCCCGGGTCAGCGCTTCTGCTCGCAGCGCGTCTTCACGTAGGCGCCGTTCTCGCCGGTGAAACCCGTATTGGCCGCCAGTACCGGTCCCTGAATCAGGCATTCCTGCAGCGTGTGGGCCGGCCCGGTGATCACGTCGAGGGCGGTCTCGCGCGAGCAGTCCGGGGCCTGGACGTTGGCGGCGCAGATGAGCGCGACGACGAGGATCTGGTTCATGGGGCCTCCCGGGGATCTCGGTGATCCGGCCCGGCTCTTCGGCGGCTGGGCGGCAACAAGCGAAAGACCGGGTCTCACCGGGGGTTCCGGGACTGCGGCGCCAAGGCCTCCTGTCAGGCCCGGCTCGCCACCGCGACGCCGAGCGCCGCCACCGCCATCCCGGCGCCCTGGACCAGGGTGAGCACCTCGCCGAACAGCAGGTAGCCCAGCAGGGCCGCCACCGGCGGAACCAGGAAGAACAGGGCGGCGACGCCCGCCACCGCGCCTCGCCGGATCAGAGCCAGGAGCAGCAGGATCCCGGCCACGGAATTGACCAGGATCGCCCAGGCGAGCCCGAGCCACAGGGGCGCGACCGGGTCGACCGTCGCGTGGCCGAAGGCCAGCGCCAGCGGGATCGCGCAGGCCATCCCGCCCACGAATTGCAGTGTCGCGTTGGCCAGGAGGTCGCCGCCCCCGCCGGTCCGCTTCTGCCAGAGGGTGCCCAGCGTCAGGGCCAGGACCGCCACCAGGCTGACCGCTAGGGCGGTCGGGGGGATTCCGGAGGCGTCCGTGGCACCGAGCTTCGGGGCGAGCACCAGGCCGGCGCCGGCAAAGCCCAGCAGGATCCCGAAGGCCCGCCGGCCGCTGACGCGCTCGCCGAGCAGCGGCCCCGCCAGGAGCGCCGTCAGCAGCGGCTGGAGGCTGCCGACCAGGGCGGCGATCCCGGCCGGGAGCCCCCGGCTCACCGCCCAGAACACCCCCGCCAGGTAGATTCCCTGCATCAGGAAGCCCGCGACCATGGGATCGCGCCAGCCCGCCCGGGTCCCGGGCCAGCGCACCCGGGAGGCCACGGCGATCAGCGCCAGCAGCAGGGCCACGCCGGTGAACCGGACCGCCGTGAAGCCCAGGGGATCGGCGTGCGGGATCACGGCCCGGGCCGTGATGAAGCCGGTCGCCCAGATCGGGACGAACAGCACCGGGAGGGCGCTGGCCGCGCGGTTCGAATCGCCTGGGGGGGTGGGCATGACCGCGCGGACGGAGCATGCCGGCGGGGAAATGGCAACGGCGATTCGGCCATCGGGTCGGTCCGGCGTGGCCGCGGCGCGTCACCGGGCCGCGAACGGGACCGGACGGGTCCGGCGGCGTTGACGGGCCGGGCCGCGCGCCCTTCATCGGCGGGCGCGCTACGAGGATCGTTGGAAACCCGTGAAATCTCTCCGCAGCGGATTACAGGTCGCGGGCCTCGCGGCGCAGCGCTTCGTCGCCCATGACGGCTGGGCGATCGCCAGCCACATCGCGCTCTCGACCCTGACCTCCCTGTTCCCGTTCCTGATCCTGCTGGCGGCGCTCGCCGGCCTGTTCGGCACGCAATCGCTGGCCGACGAGGCCGGCAACCTCATCTTCGACGCCTGGCCCCGGGAGATTGCCAAGCCGATCGTCGGCGAGGTCCACCGGGTGCTCACCGAGCAGCGCCGCGGCGTGCTGACGCTCGGCGCCCTGTTCGCCCTCTACTTCTCCTCCTCGGGGGTCGAGAGCCTGCGGGTCGGCCTGAACCGGGCCTACGGCCTGCGGGAGAGCCGCCCGTGGTGGCTGACCCGGCTCGAGTCGATCGGCTACGTGATCTGCGGCGCCTTCGCGATGCTGGCCTTCGCGCTGCTCGTGGTGCTGGGCCCGCTGATCTGGCGCAACATCGTGCTGGTCGCGCCGGGGGTGGAGCCCCTGGGCCTCACGGTGGCGATCGGGCGGATCGTCGTGACGGCCCTGCTGCTGGCGGTGGTGCTGATCATCGCCCACAAGTTCGTGGCCGCCGGCCGGCGCTCGATCCTGTCGGTGCTGCCGGGGATCGGGGTGACGCTGATCCTGTGGTTCCTCGCCGGCCTCGGCTTCGGCTATTATCTCGATCGGTTCTCGAACGCCTACGCGTCCACCTACGGGGGCTTGGCCACCGCGATGGTGTTCCTGGTGTTCCTGTACTGGCTCGCCGCCATGTTCCTGTTCGGCGGCGAGATCAACGGCACGGTAATCGCCGCCCGCCGCAGCCGCCTGCAGGCGAAGATGCTGGCCCGGCGCGCCGGGATGGAGGGACGATGGACGGCACCGAGCACCTGACCGTGCGCGTGAACGGCGCGAACCTGCATGTCGCCCGCCGCGGCACGGGATCGCCGCTTCTGCTGCTCCACGGCTGGCCGGAATTCTGGCTGACCTGGGAACCGGTGATGGAACGGCTGTCCGCCCGCCACACCCTGATCGCCCCGGACCTGCGCGGCTTCGGCGACAGCGACAAGCCCGCCGGTCCGTTCGGGGCGGCCGACCAGGCCGCCGACATGGCGGCTCTGCTCGATGCGCTCGGCCTCGAACGCGCCGGCATCGTCGGCCACGATGTCGGCGGCGCGGTGATCCAGGCGCTGGCCCGGGCCCATCCGGAGCGTTGCGCCGGCCTGTTCCTGTTCGACTTCGTCTATCCCGGGATCGGCCCCCGCCTCGGGGAACCGGACCGGCTCAGCGAGATCTGGTACCAGTCCTTCAACCAGATGGACCTGGCGGTGACGCTGGTGGGTGCCAGCCGGGAGAGCTGCGCCGCCTATATCGGCCATTTCCTGCGTCACTGGTCGCACCGCAAGGACGCGTTCGATCCCGTGATGGATGTCTTCGCGGACAATTTCTGGAAGCCCGGAAACCTTGCCGGCGGCTTCGCGCATTACCGGGCAGCCCAGGCCGGCCGGATCGCGATGCTCAAGGGCAAGGCCCCGACCCTGCCGCCGATCGCCGTGCCGACCTGCGTGCGCTGGGCCGAGCACGACCCGATCTTCCCCTATGCCTGGACCGACCGCCTGGGCGAGACGTTCTCGGATCTCGACCTGGCGCTGTTCCCGGGCGTCGGCCATTTCCCGCACCGGGAGGATCCCGACCGGGCCGCGGCCGAGATCACGGGGTTCTTCGGGCGGATCGGGTGGGTGTGACCTGACCGTCAGCGGGACTGGTTGCGGTAAACGCAATCGCGCCCGCGATCCTCGTACCCACCCGGGCAGGCGGTGACGCAGGCGCCGGCCGCGAGCTTCTTCGGGGGCGGGCAGGCGCCGGCAACTTGCGCCTGAGCCGGCCCGGCCGCGAGCAGCGGCAGGATCAGGAGCGCGATCAGGGCTTTGGCCATGATCGCAGGATTCGCCGAGGCCCGGCCGATCCCTTCGAGACACCGCATCGTCGTCAATCCCGCAGCCGGATCGGTGAGCAGGAGATAGGCCCTCGCGCAGCCGCGTCACCCGCCGCCCGTGTGCTCCGACGCACCGCGCTCCGTCAGCGCGGCCACGATCCGCGCGACCTCGGCCTCGGCGGCGGGAAAGCCCCGGCTTGTATCGATGACGAAGTCGGCCCGGGCCCGCTTCTCGGCATCCGGCATCTGCTTGGCGCGGATCGCCTCGAAGGCGGCCTCGGTCATGCCAGGACGGGCCAGCACCCGGGCGCGCTGCACCTCGGGGGGCGCACTGACCACCGCGACCGCGTCGCAGCGGCTCTCGCCCCCGGTCTCGTAGAGGAGCGGGATGTCGAGGACGACCAGGGGCGCGTCCGCGTGCCGGGCCAGGAACGCCGTGCTGGCCGCCCGGACCAGCGGGTGGACGATGGCCTCGAGCGTCGCCATCCGGTCCGGGTCACCGAGCACCGCAGCGCGCAGGCGGGCGCGATTCACGCCGCCCTGCGGGTCGAGCACGCCCGGAAAGGCTTTGCCGATGGCCGCAGCGGCCTCGCCGCCTGGACCGTAGAGGGCGTGGACGGCGGCGTCGGCATCGTGGACCGGGACGCCGAGCGCCGAGAACATCTGGGCGGTGGCCGACTTGCCCATGCCGATCGAGCCGGTCAGGCCGAGTATGACGGGGCGGCCCTTGCTCATCCGGAAAGATCCGCCACGATCCGGTCCCGCAGGCCTGGGGTGACGGCCGGGCGCAGGCCGAACCATGCCTCGAAACCCGGCACCGCCTGGTGCAGCAGCATCCCGAGTCCATCAACCGCGGCGAGCCCCCGTCGGCGTGCCGCCGCGAGCAGGTCGGTCTCCAGCGGGGCGTAGACGATGTCGGCCACCGCGGCGGTTTCCGGCAACGGGGTGAGGTCGAGGTCGAGGGGCGGCTGGCCCTTCATGCCGAGCGAGGTGGTGTTGACCAGGAGCCCTGCCCCGACGAGCGCGTCGGGCAGGTCGTCCCAGGCGAGCGCCGCGCCGATCCCCGGGGCCAGGGCCGCCAGGGTCTCGGCCCGGGCCCGGGTGCGGTTGGCGATCAGGATCCGGCGCAGGCCGTTCTCGGCGAGGCCGACCACGATCGCCCGCGCTGCGCCGCCGGCGCCCAGCACCACGGCCGTGCCGCCGGCCCGCTCGGGCCAGCTGGCGCCGAGACTGTGGTCGAGATGGGCGCAGAAGCCCGGCGCGTCGGTGTTGTCGCCGCGGATCCGGCCGTCGGGCTCGACCACCAGGGTGTTCACCGCGCCGATTTTTTCCGCCCGCGGCGTCAGGGTGTCGACGAGCGCGTAAGCCGCCTCCTTGTGGGGGATCGTGACGTTGCCGCCCCGGAAACCCGATTCCGGCAGCGCCCGGAGGAAATCCGGGAACGCCTCCGGGGTGACGTCCAGGCGCTCGTAGGAGCCGGGGATACTGTGCTGGCTAAGCCAGTAGCCGTGGATCAGCGGCGAGCGCGAATGCGCGATCGGGTGTCCGACCACGAAGGCCCGGGGGATCGGGGACACGCTCATGCCGCGCATTCCCGGGCGAGCCGGCAGGCCGGGCCGCCGGCCGCCTCGATCTGCAGGGTCGCGTGGCCGATGCCGAAGCGGGTGCGCAGGCCCTCTGCGGTCTCGTTGAGGAAGCCGTTGGCAGCCACGCGATGCTCCGGGTGGCCCTCGGCGATCACCAGATGGACCGTGAGGGCGACGCTGGTGGTGCTCATCGGCCAGATATGCAGGTCGTGGAGGTCGATGACCCCGGGCCGGCCGCGCAGGAAGCCGGTCACCGCCTCCGGCGAGATCTCGGGCGGCACCGCGTCGAGGGACATGGCCACGCTGTCGCGCAGGAGCCCCCAGGTCGCCCAGACCACGAGGCCCGCGATGGCGAGGCTGACCGCCGGGTCGAGCCAGGCCTGGCCGGTGAGCTGGATCACCAGGCCGGCGACCACGACCCCGGCCGAAACCGCGGCATCGGCCACCATGTGCAGGAAGGCGCCGCGGATGTTGATGTCGCCCTTGGCGCCGCTGGCGAACAGCCAGGCGGTGACGCCGTTGACCAGGATGCCGACGGCGGCGACCACCATCACGATGGTGCCGACCACGGGCTCGGGATGGACCAGGCGGACCAGTGCCTCCCAGATCACCGCGCCCATGGCAATCAGTAGGAACACGGCGTTGAACAGGGCCGCCAGGATGGAGGAGCCGCGATAGCCGTAGGTGAAGCGGGCGCTGGCCCGGCGGCGCACCAGGATGGCAGCGATCCAGGCGGCGGCCAGACCCAGCACGTCGGAGAGGTTGTGCCCGGCATCGGCCACCAGGGACATCGAGTTGCTGAGGTAGCCGTAGGCCGCCTCGACCACCACGAAACCGGTGTTGAGCAGGATGCCGATCGCGAAGGCCGGCCCGAAATTCTTCGGCGCGTGGACGTGGCCGCCATGGCCGCCATGCGCGTGACCGCCATGGGCGTGGCCCCCGGATCGGCCAGCCGTCGCAGAAGTGCCGTGGCCGGAATGCGAAGCGCCTTCGAAGGGAGGGCCTCCATGCGAATGATCGTGCCCGGCCACGCGGTGCTCCCTAGAAATCCAGATAGCCGGCGGCGCGCAGGCGGGCGAGCAGCGGCAGCAGCGGCAGGCCGAGCACGGTCGAATGGTCGCCAGTGACCGAGTCGAACAGGTGGATGCCCGGTCCCTCGAGCTGGTAGCCGCCAACGCTGGCGCGCACCTTTTCGGCGCCGGCGCAGTCCACATAGGCGGCGATCGCCCGGGCATCGAGGGGGCGGATCGTCAGCCGGGCGGTCTCCACGAAGCCGTCGTCGATGGCGCCGGCGAGCGCCACCGCGGAATGCAGGGCGTGGGTGCGGCCGGCGAGGCGGGCGAGCTGGGCCCGCGCTGCGTCGGAATCCCGGGGCTTGTGGAAGATCGTGCCGTCCAGCTCGAGGACCTGGTCGGCGCCGATCACGACCCGTCCCGGATGGCGGGCGGCCACCGCGTCGGCCTTGGCCCGGGCGAGGCGCTGGGCGAGGTCGGGCGGCGACAATCCCTGGCTCGACGCCTCGACGGCGCGCTCGTCGACGTCGGGGGATGCGGTTTCGACCGGCAGGGCCGCGCTCTCCAGGAGCAGGCGCCGGGTCGGGCTGGTCGAGGCGAGGAGGAGCGGATCCGGACGGAGCCAGGGCGAGCGGGGCATCGCGCCAGTGTCACGGATCGGGTCGCTGAAGCAAGGCTGCGACGAGCCCCGCCGCCGGGATGAACCGGTCGGCGGGGCTGTCGCGGAGCCGATACGCAACCTGGCTCCCGAGGCCGACCATGGCAGGCACGGGTTAGGAGAAGGTCAACGCGGCCCCGGGTTTCCGAAGGGCGCAGTCCTTGAAAAAGGTCCCGGACCCTCTGGATCCGGGACCCCACCCGATCAGGTGTTCATCGAGTCGAAGAAGTCGCTGTTGCTCTTGGTCTGGCGCAGCTTGTCGAGCAGGAACTCGATCGCGTCGGTGACGCCCATCGGGTTGAGGATGCGGCGCAGCACGTAGGTCTTCTTGAGCGCGTCCGGCGGGACCAGCAGCTCCTCCTTGCGGGTGCCGGAGCGGGTGATGTCGATCGCCGGGAAGATGCGCTTGTCCGAGACCTTGCGGTCCAGGATGATCTCCGAGTTGCCGGTGCCCTTGAACTCCTCGAAGATCACCTCGTCCATGCGCGAGCCGGTGTCGATGAGCGCGGTGGCGATGATCGAGAGCGAGCCGCCCTCCTCGATGTTGCGGGCGGCGCCGAAGAAGCGCTTCGGCCGCTGCAGGGCGTTGGCGTCGACACCGCCGGTCAGCACCTTGCCGGAGGACGGCACCACGGTGTTGTAGGCGCGGCCGAGCCGGGTGATCGAGTCGAGCAGGATGACGACGTCGCGGCCGTGCTCCACCAGGCGCTTGGCCTTCTCGATCACCATCTCGGCGACCTGAACGTGGCGGGTGGCCGGCTCGTCGAAG
Organism: Methylobacterium sp. ARG-1; assembly: GCF_001262595.1. Taxonomy (NCBI): domain Bacteria; kingdom Pseudomonadati; phylum Pseudomonadota; class Alphaproteobacteria; order Hyphomicrobiales; family Methylobacteriaceae; genus Methylobacterium; species Methylobacterium sp. ARG-1. The sequence goes on along the minus strand of NZ_LHCD01000024.1, from coordinate 17,353 downwards.
GTCGAGGCGATGACCTCACCCTTCACCGAGCGGATCATGTCGGTCACCTCCTCGGGCCGCTCGTCGATGAGCAGCACGATGAGGTAGCATTCCGGGTGGTTGAGGGTGATCGACTGCGCGATGTTCTGCATCAGCACGGTCTTGCCGGTGCGCGGCGGCGCCACGATCAGGGCGCGCTGGCCTTTGCCGATCGGCGCCACGATGTCGATGATCCGGGGCGAGAAATCCTTCTTGGTCGGATTCTCGAGCTCGAGCTTGAACCGCTTGGTGGGGAAGAGCGGCGTCAGGTTGTCGAAATGGACCTTGTGCTTGATCTTCTCCGGGTTCTCGAAGTTGATCGTGTTCACCTTCAAGAGCGCGAAGTAGCGCTCGCCGTCCTTGGGGCCGCGGATCGGGCCCTCGACGGTGTCGCCGGTGCGCAGGCCGAAGCGCCGGATCTGCGTCGGCGAGATGTAGATGTCGTCCGGGCCCGGCAGGTAGTTCGAATCGTTCGAGCGCAGGAAGCCGAAGCCGTCCTGCAGCACCTCGACGGTGCCGGCGCCGATGATCTCGACCTCCTTGGCAGCGAGCTGCTTCAGGATGGCGAACATCAGCTCCTGCTTGCGCATGGTCGAGGCGTTCTCGACCTCGACCTCCTCGGCGAAGGCGATCAGGTCGGTGGGCGTCTTGGCCTTGAGGTCGAACAGCTTGACCTCGCGCACGCCCTCGAGGACGGCGACGGTGCCCGGGGTGGCGGGCGCGTCGGCCGGATCCGCGGTCTCGGGATCGGCCAGGGGATCGGCGAAGGCGTCGGGATGTGGCGTCATGGGGTGTCTTGCAACCGACGGAGAAGGTGGGAGGGCCGGTTCTGCGCCAAGCAACCCGGGGGACGGGCGCCGGAGAGCGGGCCGCGCTGGAACAGCGAGGGGCCCGAAGATCGTCTTGGCTGGACCGTTTTCGGCAGGACCCTCGCGGCTCACGGGCGCGCTGCGGCGCTGACCTTGTGAAGAGGGCCCACGAGAAATAACGCGTTTCGCCACCGCACTCAAGGGGCTGCTGAATCGCGGGCCGTTCGGGACGCGTGGGATCGGTGACGATGGGCCGGCATCGTCGCGGGATCGGGCGGTGGCAAACCCCCACGCATCCCCTCCCCCCCCTCTGCGGGGGAGGGAGACACGCTCCGTTTTGGAATCGGCGGCACCTCTCGAAGATCTGCACTCACCCGTCACGATCCCTTGAACGCCTCCTGCGCAGGCCGGACCTCGCGGATCGGCTCGCGCGGCGCTAAAGGGCTCGACGCGGAACCGGGGTCCCGCGGGGCCGTTCCCCGTCCCGGCGCCGCAGCGCAGCAAACCCGTCACCCGAGAGCCCGGCCCCACAGACATGCGCGACGACGCCACCGGACGCACCATCACCGCGCACGAGCCGCGCCGGATCCCGTGGCTCGACATCGTGTTCGGCTTCGGCCCGATGGTGCCGATCGCCGTCGGCGCCGCCGCGGCCTGGTGGCTGAACGGCCAGCCCCTCGACTATCTCGTGGCCCTATTCACCCTGCTCTACGCCGCCTCGATCCTGCTGTTCCTGGCCGGCGTCCATCGGGGCGTCAGCTTCCGCACCGAGGGCGGGCCGCGGCTCGCCCAGATCGTCACGATGCTGATCCTGTACGCGCTCGGGCTGTTCAGCCTGTTCTCGGCGGTGATGGGCAAGGCGGTGCCGGCACTCGCCATGCTGATCCTCGGCTACGCGGCCATCGGCATCCTCGATCCGATCGCCGCCCGCGCCGGCGAGGTGCCGCTGGCCCATGCCCGTCTGCGCCCGCTGCAGATGCCCATCGCCGTGGTGAGCCTCGCGGTCCTGCTCTGGCTCAAGCTGACGGCGCCGTACTGAGGGTTTGACGAGCGTTCCGACCCGCCACCGTCGTTGCGAGCGCAGCGAAGCAACCCGGCGTAGCGCGCATTCCCCGAACGTCGCGTTGCCCTGGGTCGCTTCGCTACGCTCGCGATGACGGCGCTGGATAGGCGGCCGAGGAAGCTTCCCGGAAACCGAATTCCCCTTTCGCCCGTCATGCTCTAGAGCCCGGCCTCAGGATCCCTGCCGCGCCGGGGACGACTCACACCGGACCCGGGCTCCGGGTCCGCGGGAAGCGAACGCGTTCACATGTCCAAGCCCGAAACCGCGAAGGCCGAAAGCCGGGCCGAAACCCTGAAACCCCGACTGCCCCGCGGCTTCGTCGACCGCCGCGCCGACGAGATCGCCGCCCAGGGGCGGATGCTGGAGACGATCCGCAAGAGCTTCGAGCTCTACGGCTTCGAGGCCCTGGAGACCCCGTTCGTCGAGTATACCGAGGCGCTCGGCAAGTTCCTGCCCGACCTCGACCGCCCGAACGCCGGCGTGTTCTCGTTCCAGGACGACGACGAGGCCTGGCTCTCCTTGCGCTACGACCTGACCGCGCCGCTCGCCCGGTTCGTGGCCGAGAATTACGATTCCCTGCCCAAGCCGTACCGGAGCTACCGGGCCGGCTACGTGTTCCGCAACGAGAAGCCGGGGCCCGGCCGGTTTCGGCAGTTCATGCAGTTCGATGCCGACATCGTCGGCGCCGGCAGCGTCGCGGCCGATGCCGAGACCTGCATGCTGATGGCCGACACCCTGGACCGGCTCGGGCTCGGCGGCCAGTACGTGGTCAAGGTCAACAACCGCAAGGTGCTCGACGGGGTCATGGAGGCGATCGGCCTCGCCGGCCCCGACAAGGCCGGGCAGCGGCTGGCCGTCCTGCGGGCGATCGACAAGCTCGACCGCCTCGGCGTCGATGGCGTGCGCGACCTGCTCGGCGCCGGCCGCAAGGACGAGAGCGGTGACTTCACCAAGGGCGCCGGCCTCGACGCGACCGCGGTGTCCAGGATCCTGGCCTACGTGTCGTTCCAGGCCGATGCCGGGGACGGCGCCGACAAGATGGCGTTCTGGGAAAAGTTCTTCGCCGGCTGGCACGAGGCGGTGGGCGAATCCGAGACCGGCCGCGCGGGCATCGCCGAGCTGCACGCGATCATGCGGCTCTGCGCGGCGGCGGGCTACGGCCACGACGTGATCCGCGCCGATCCGAGCGTGGTGCGCGGGCTCGAATACTATACCGGTCCGGTCTACGAAGCCGAGCTGACCTTCCCGGTGACCAACGAGGACGGCCAGACCGTGCGCTTCGGCTCGGTGGCCGGCGGCGGGCGCTATGACGGCTTGGTCGGGCGGTTCCGGGCCGAGCCGGTGCCGGCCACGGGCTTCTCCATCGGCGTCTCGCGTCTGTTCTCGGCGCTCCAGCTGGTGAAGAGCCCGCTGCTCGCCGGCACCGAGACCCCCGGCCCGGTGGTGGTGCTGGTCCTCGACCGCGAGAACATGGCCGATTACCAGCGGCTGGTCGCCCTGCTGCGAGCGGACGGGATCCGGGCCGAGCTCTATCTCGGCGCCGCCGGCATGAAGGCACAGATGAAATACGCCGACCGCCGCCGCGCCCCGGTGGCGATCATCCAGGGCTCGAACGAGCGCCTGGCCGGCGAGATCCAGATCAAGGACCTGATCGAGGGCGCCCGCGCCGCCGAGTCCATCGGCAGCAACGCCGAGTGGAAGGCCGCCCGCCCGGCCCAGTTCTCCTGCCCGGAGGCCGACTTGGTCGCCCAGGTCCGCGCCGTCCTGGCCCGCCACTTCCCCGCCACCGCGGGCTGAGTCCTGGTTTCAAAAGGTCGTCGACCTTTTGCGGGTCCATGGCAGAGCTCTGGTCCATCGGGGCTCTGCCCCGATACCCCGCCAAAGGGCTGAGCCCTTTGGGATCTCATGATGTTCGCGTGTCGCCAAGCGCCGCCGCGATTGCTAGAGAGCGCCCGCGAGGGACATGCGATGACACGACCGGAGGCCGGTGAGACGGGGGCGGGCGACGCGGCGCGGACGCGGCTGCTCGCGCATCTGAGTGCGGCCGGCTACCGGCCGGTGACGCCCCCGGTGCTGCAGCCGGTGGAGCCGTTCCTGGAACTGTCCGGCGAGGATATCCGCCGGCGGATCTTCGTCACCCAGGATGCGGCCGGGGCCGAATTATGCCTGCGGCCGGAATTCACGATCCCGGTCTGCCGCCTGCACTGGGCCCAGGCCGACGGCCAGGCGGCCGATTACAGCTATTGCGGCCCGGTCTTCCGGCTCGCCGCCGACGAGCCCGACGAGTTCTTCCAGGCCGGCATCGAATCGATCGGGCGGACCGACACGCCCGCCGCCGATGCCGAGGTGCTGGGACTGGCCCTCGAGGGCCTCGCCTTATTCGGCCGGACCGACCCGGCGGTGCGGCTCGGCGATATGGGCCTCACCGTGGCGCTGCTGGACGGCCTCGCGGTGCCGCCGGCGGCCAAGCGCCGGACCCTGCGGGCGCTCGCCGCCGGGCGCTCCCTCGACGAGGTCACCAATGGCGGCGAGGGCGCGCGCCCCGAGGATCCGCATGCCGGCCTGCTGGCCGCGATCCAGGGCCAGGACCCACAGGGCGTGCGCGCCTTCGTGGAGGATGTGCTGGCTATCGCGGGCATCTCGGCGGTGGGCGGCCGCAGCGCCGGCGAGATCGCCGAGCGCTTCCTCGGCAAGGCGGCCGCGCAGGCCAATGGCGGCGCCGGGCTCAACGCCGAGAACCGCGCCGTGCTCGACCGCTACCGGGCGATCGCCGGCCATCCGGACGCGGCGGCCCGCGACCTGCGGGGGCTGGTAGCGGAGGCTGGCCTGCGCCACGACGCCCTCTCGACCGCCCTCGACCTGTTCGAGGAGCGCACCGGCTTCATCGCGGCCCGGGGCCTGCCGATCGAGCGCTTCCGGTTCCAGGGCGGCTTCGCCCGCAACCTCGACTACTACACCGGCTTCATCTTCGAGGTGAACGAGGGGGACGGCCCGATGCTGGTCGGCGGCGGCCGCTACGACGGCCTGCTCGGGCATCTCGGCAGCGCGGCGCCCCTGCCCGCCGTGGGCTGCACCTTCTGGGTCGAGCGCGTGGCGGGAGCCGGCCGATGACCACCTCGGATTCGGGCACCATGCCGCTGATCCTCGCCGTCCCGTCCAAGGGACGCCTCCAGGAGAATGCCAGCGCGTTCTTCGGCCGGGCCGGCCTGCGGCTCGCTCAAGGAGCGGGCGCCCGCGACTATCGCGGCAAGCTCGTCGGCGTGCCGGGGGTCGAGGTGCGCTACCTCTCGGCCTCGGAGATCGCCGCGCAGCTCGCCTCCGGGGCGGCCCATCTCGGCATCACGGGCGAGGACCTGATCCGCGAGACCCTGCCGGACGTGCGCGGCCAGGTGGAGCTCCTGACCCCGCTCGGCTTCGGCAACGCCACCGTGGTGGTGGCGGTGCCCCAGGCCTGGATCGACGTGCGGGCGATGTCCGACCTCGACGAGGTCGCGGCGCTGATGCGCACCCGCCACGGCCGCCGCCTGCGGGTGGCGACCAAGTACGTGAACCTGACCCGCCGGTTCTTCGCCGAGAAGGGCGTCGCCGATTACCGCATCGTCGAGAGCCTGGGCGCCACCGAGGGCGCGCCGGCGGCGGGCTCCGCCGAGATCGTGGTCGACATCACCACCACGGGGGCGACGCTCAGCGCCAACGCCCTGAAGGTGCTGGACGACGGCATCATCCTGCGCTCCGAGGCCAATCTGGTCGCCTCGCTGAAGGCCCCCTGGGGCGAGGACCAGCGGACGGCTTTGCGCACGGTGCTCGGCCGGATCGCCGCCGAGGAGCGCGCCCGCACCACCCGGGAGGTCCGGGCGGCCCTGCCGGAGAGCGGCACGATCGACCTCGCCACCATCGCGGGCCTGCACGAGGCCGAGTTGCCCTACGGCGCGCCGCGGGGGAGCGACGGCGAGATCGTGATGCGCTGCCCCGAGGGCGCCGTGTTCGCGCTCGCCGGCGCCCTGGTGGAGGCCGGCGCCCGGGCCGTGACCGTCCGGCGGGTCGATTACGCCTTTGCGGCCGAGAACCCGCTGGCGGAGCGGCTGCTGGCCCGTCTGTAAGACAGCCGGCGATGGAGCTGAAATGGCTCGAGGACTTCCTGAGCCTCGCGCGCACCGGCAGCTTCTCCCGCTCGGCGGTGGAGCGCCACGTCACCCAGCCGGCTTTCGGGCGGCGGATCCGCGCGCTCGAGGGCTGGCTCGGCGTCCCGCTGATCGACCGCAGCACCTACCCGACCGCCCTGACCCCTGAGGGCCAGCTGTTCCGCGAGACCGCGCAGGAGACCGTTCGGCTCCTGTACGAGGGCCGCGCCGCGCTGCGGGCCCGGACCCGGCCGGCCGCCCGGGCGGTGTCGGTGGCGGCACTCCACACCCTGGCGCTGACGGTGTTCCCGGGCTGGTACCGGGAGATCGAGGCCCGGACCGGGCCCCTGGGCAGCCGGCTGCTGCCGGGGGACTTCCACGGCTGCGTGCAGGCGCTGGCCGAGGGCAGCCACGACCTGCTGCTGACCTATCACCATCCCGGTGTGCCGATCCCCCTCGACCCCGCGGCGTTCCCGCACCTCATCATCGGCCGGGACAGGCTCGTGCCGGTGCACCGGCCGGGTCCGGCGCCAGCCGACCTGCCCGGCCTCGGCTACCCGGCGGATTCCTTCCTGGGCCGGGTGGTGGCGCAGAGTGCCGAGCCGATGCCGGCAGCCCATGTCAACGAGAACGCCATGGCGGAGGCCCTGAAGTTCATGGCGCTGGCGGGCCACGGCTTGGCCTGGCTGCCCGAGAGCCTGGTCACCCTGGAGCTTGCCGAGGGCAGCCTCGTGGCCTCGGGACCAGGAGCCGCCCTGGAGATCCGCCTCTACCGGAACGCCGCCCGCCGTCACCCGGCCCTCGACGCGGTCTGGCAGGCCGCCCACGCCCTGGCCTCCGAGGGCGGCTGAAACCGGGTTCCCAAAGGGCCAGCCCTTTGGCGGGGTGTCGGTGCAGCGCCCCGACGATGCCGGACCGGCATGACCCGTGCCGACACGGCATTGGACTCTGGGTCCGTTCGCCCCGCAAGACCGCTTCCGCGACGTTCGGAGGCGATGATGCTCGGTGTTCTCGGGGGGATGGGTCCGCTGGCGACGGCGGACTTTCTGGCCAAGCTGGTGCGGGCGACCCCGGCCCGGCGCGACCAGGACCACATCCCGACCCTCGTCTGCTCGGCGGCCGACATCCCCGACCGGGCCTCCGCCATCCTGGGCCAGGGCCCGGACCCGTTGCCGGCGATGCGCGCGGCCCTGGCCCGGCTGGAGGCGGCGGGCGCCACCCGGATCGCGATCCCGTGCAACACCGCCCATCACTGGCACGCGGCGCTCCAGGCCGGCACGGCGCTGCCGATCCTGCACATCGTCGATGCGGTGGCCGATGACCTCGCCGGGAGCGGCCTTGCCGGCGGCCCGATCGGCCTGCTGGCGAGCGCCGGAACCCTCCGGGTCGGTCTCTACCCGGAGCGGCTCGCCCGGCACGGCTTCGCCTGCCTGAGCCCGGATCCGGACGGACAGGATGCGGTGGTCGCGGCGATCGACCTGGTGAAGGCCGGCCGGGTGGCCGAGGCGGCCCTGATCCTCGAAGCCCAGGCCCGGGCCCTGATGGCGGCCGGATGCCGCCGGGTGGTGATGGCCTGCACCGAGATCCCGGTGGCGCTGTCCGACCTCGACGATGAGCTCGCGGGCGTGATGGTGGATGCGACCGAGTCCCTGGCCCGGGCCTGCGTCGCCGCCTGCCGGGCCGACCCGGTGATGCTGCCGCTCGTGGCGTGACACCTGCGGGGGCCGAGGGGGCGGCGGCTGCAGATTGCTGTGGCCGTCGCTTAGAAGAGGCGTATTTTCCAGCGCGATCGAGCTGATCACTGCGCAAAGCCTCTTGAGTGGCGGTCTTCCCATCCACCCCCCTCATCCTGAGGTGCTGAAGCGCAGCGGAGGCTTCGAAGGAGCTATCCAGCCCGCCGCGCGATCCCTGGAGGGCTCCTTCGAGGCCGCTAACGCGGCACCTCCGGATGAGGGGGGGTGGATGGGATCGTCCCTGTGACGTGTGTCAGCCGGGGCCCCGTCATCGCCAGCGAAGCGACGTGATGCGGGGACCCGCCACGGGCCGGGATCGCGCGCTGCCCCTGGTTGTGGCGCTCCGCTCGCTATGACGGCGTGGGCGAAGCCGACCGATCACCCGATGGCCCGAACCGCCCTCACTGCGGCCCCTGCTTGGCGAATTCCGCCAGCACCCCGCGCAGCACCTTGAGCCGGGTCTCATAGAGGCCGCGCAGGCAGGCGATGTCGGCGCCGCAAGCGTGGCGCTCCTTGAGCCAGGCTTCCTGATCGTCGCGCAGCTTGGTCTGGCCGCCCATCGGCAGGACGTCCTTCAGGATGGCGAAGCGGGTCGCCATCTCGACATCCATGTCGTTGAGCGGGAGATGGGCGCAGATCGCCTTCTCGTCGGGGATCTCGGCCTTGTCGCAGGGGAAGCTCGCGGCCCGGGCGGGCGCGGCGCCGAGAAGAGGCAGGAGGGCCAGCGGCAGGGCGAGGGCGGGAACCTTGGTCATGGCCCCCAACGGCCCGGCTGGCGAAAGGCTCCGGGCATGCCGGCGGCGTGGGGAGCCGGATCACAGGATCCCGGGATCAGAGGCCCGGCTTGACGATCGCCAGGATGACGATGCCGATCATCAGGAGCGTCGGCACCTCGTTGAGCACCCGGTAGAACCTGTGCCCGCGGGTGTTCCGGTCAGCGGCGAAATCCTTGACCATCCGGGCGAGCCAGCCGTGGATGCCCGACATCGCCAGCACCAGCAGGAACTTCGCCTGGAGCCAGGGGCTCGCGTAGTAGCCGCTCATCCAGGCCAGCGTCAGCCCGAACGCCCAGGTCGCGATCATGGCCGGGTTCATGATCGCCTTGAGCAGGCGGCGCTCCATCACCTTGAAGGTCGCGGCCTGCCCTTCCGAGCCCGGCGGCAGGCTTGCGTGATAGACGAACAGCCGGGGCAGGTAGAGCATGCCCGCCATCCAGGCGATCAGGCTGATGACGTGCCCGGCCTTGAGCCAATCGTAGAGCACGGCCTACCTGCGCAGCCGCGCGAGCATGCGCTCAACATGGGCGACCGGCGTCTGCGGGGTGATGCCGTGGCCGAGGTTGAACACGTGCGGTAGCCCCGCGGTCGCCTCCAGCACGGCGTCGACCCCGGCATCCAGGGCGTCGCCGCCGGCGATCAGCGTGTCGGGATGCAGGTTGCCCTGGGTCACCGTGGTAGCGGGCAGCTGCCGGCGCAGGGCCTTCAGGTCCACCGCCCAGTCGACGCCGACCGCGTCGGCCCCGGTCTCGGGCACCACCCGGGCATGGCCGCCGAGGCCCGAGCCGCGGGCGAAAACGATGATCTTGGCGCCCGGCACCCGTGCGCGGACGCCGGCGATCATCCGGGCGATCGGGCGGAGCGACCAGCGGGTCAAGGCGTCCATCGCCGCATCGTCCGGCAGGGCGCTCTCGGTCACGTCGCCCACCGGCTCGACGATGTCCCCGGAGGCGGGCACGGCGCGCGGCAGGGTCCCGGCATGGGATTCGAAGATCTGCACCGCGTCGGCGCCGGCCTCGAGCTGGCGGATGAGATACTCGGTCTGCACCGTGACGAGGCGGTCGATCAGGCTGTCGACCAGGGCGGTGTCGCCCTCGGCGAGCGCCCGAGCGGGGGCGAGATCCGGGGTGCCGCGGCCGCCGATCATGTAGCTCGCCACCGTCCAGGGTGCGCCGCAGAAGCCGAGCAGGGTGGTCTCGCCGGGCAGTTCCGAGCGCAGCCGCTTCACGGTCTCGAAGACCGGAGCCAGATGGGAGAAAATCGCCGGATCGCCCGCCTCGCGCAGCCGCCCGAAGGCGTCGCGGCCGTCCAAGGGATCGAGCCGCGGCCCCTCGCCTTCCACGAAGCGCACGTCCTGGCCGAGCGCGTGGGGGACGACCAGGATGTCCGAGAACAGGATCGCGGCGTCGAAACCGAAGCGCCGGATCGGCTGGAGCGTCACCTCGACGGCGAAGTCCGGGCTGTAGCAGAGGTCGAGGAAGGAGCCGGCCTCGGCCCGGCTCGCCCGGTATTCCGGCAGGTAGCGGCCGGCCTGGCGCATCATCCAGGCGGGGGGCGGTCCGATCGCCTCGCCCTCGAGGACGCGCAGCACCTTCCGGTCGGACTTGCCTTCGGACATGCGCTCCGTCCCCGTCATCGTCGCTCCCATCCCGCCTTCGTCATCCCGCATGCCTGTCGGCGACCGTCCTGTCGAGTCGAGGCGCGCCGGATCCCCACACAGGCCCCTCTCGAAAAGAAAAGAGAGATTCTAGGACTCTGTTTTTTCTATTGGGGGGCCTCAACACGGTGGTGCAAGCGGGTCCACAGGCCGTCCCCGCCGCCGCGCCGTTAACGAGGCTTTAAAGGATTCGCTCCATGTTGCGAGAACGGCCAAGTCCAACAGCGGCTTGCGAACGCCGAGTCCGGTACGCGCCCCTATTGCGTCCCGGATTCTCCCAGGCGCCCGGATTCCGTGCGCCTCGACGGCGTACCTGTGAACGGCGGAGTCGATAAAGCGCAGCCCCTGCGCCCTGGACCTGCCCGAAGCCGCATCCTATCCACACTCATCGACTCCCCTGGCGGCCGGCGGTGGATAACCCGACCGCCGAGGCGAAGGAGACCGGATGGGCCGCAGCTACTTCCACCTCCACCTCGTCTCCGACTCCACCGGGGAGACGCTGATCAATGTCGGCCGGGCGGCGGCCGCGCAGTACGAGGGCGTCTCGGCGATCGAGCACGTCTATCCGCTGGTGCGCTCGGCGGCGCAGCTCGACCGGGTGATCTCGGAGATCCGGGCGGCGCCGGGCCTCGTGCTCTACACGCTTGTGGGCGGCGATCTCGGCGAGCGGCTGGAAGAGGTCGCCCGGGAGACCGGCTCGCCCTGCCTGTCCGTGCTGCGCCCGGTTCACGACCTGCTGCGCGCCTATCTCGGGGCCGAGACCACGGCCCGGCCGGGCGCCCAGCACATGCTCAACGCGGAGTATTTCAAGCGCATCGACGCGATGAACTTCACGCTGGCCCACGACGACGGCAACCTGCCGGAGGATCTGGAGGAGGCCGACGTGATCCTGCTCGGGGTCAGCCGGACCTCGAAGACGCCGACCTCGATCTACCTGGCCAATCGCGGGCTCAAGACCACGAACCTGCCGCTGGTGCCGGGCATGCCGCTGCCACCCGCGATCGAGCGGGCGCGCAAGCCCCTGGTGGTCGGGCTGTTCGCCTCGCCGGAGCGGATCGTGCAGATCCGCCAGAACCGGCTGTCGAGCCTTAACGCCGACGAATCCTCGATGTATGTCGACCGCTCGGCGGTGGCCGACGAGATCACCATGTCCCGTCGGCTGTTCACCAAGAACCGCTGGCCGACCATCGACGTGACCCGCCGCTCGATCGAGGAGACCGCCGCGGCGATCGTCGACCTCTACCGCGACCACCGCCTGAAGTTCATCGCGGACTGAGAGAAGTCCGGGATCCCAAAGGGCAAGCCCTTTGGCGGGGATTGGGGCGCAGCCCCATGCCTCCAGGGCTCTGCCCTGGACCCGCACAAGGTCTCGGACCTTGTGAAACCAGGACTGTTTTCAGAGCGCGCGGATCAGGGCCATGCCGGCGATGAGGCCGAGCAGCCCGCCCGCCACCGAGACCGCCACGTAGAGGGCGGCCAGGGCCGGCTCGCCGCGCTCGTACAGGCTGATCGCGTCGAGCGAGAAGGTTGAGAAGGTGGTGAAGCCGCCCAGGATCCCGGTGGTCAGGAACAGCCGCGCCGGGTGGCCGGCTGCGCCGCGCAGGGCGAAGCCCTCGGCCAGCACGCCCATCAGGAACGAGCCGAGCACGTTGATTACCAGGGTCGCGAGGGGAAACCCGAAGCCCGGCAGCAGGCGGGCCACCGCGACGTTGATGCCGTGGCGGACCCCGCCGCCGAGCCCGGCGCCGAGGATGACGATGAGGGTGTTGACCATGCCTGCCCTTCCTGTTCGGTCGGGCGGCCCTGTCGCGGCTTCGGCGCACGGCCCCACCGCGGACGTCCGGAGCACGCCCGTGCGGTAGGAGCCATCAGCCCGGCTTGGCGATCGCCGGGCGGTTATCGGGGAGCTCCATCCCCATCCCGGGCAGGCTTAGCGCAGGATCGGCGTCGCCGCTACTGGACGGCGGCGAAGTGGCTGCGCTGCTCGATCTGGGCGGCGTAGAAATCCTCCACGACCTCGCGGACCACCTCGGCGAGCTCGGTGCCGCGGTTCTCGTCCAAGTGGATGTCGCTGCCGACGCTGCGGCCGAGGGCGGCCCCGGCCGCGCCCGGGACCAGGCGCTCGTTGTAGCGCTGGTTCAGGCCGGAGACCGAGATGGTGTTGCTGCCGCCGAGCTCGGGCCCGTACTTGATCTTGATCTTCTGCTCGGTGTCCGTCCCGCGCAGCTTGGCGCACAGGCTGATGAAGTTGTCCTGGTCGATCTTGGCCTCGAGGCCGGTGATGCTGCCGTGGACGTTGTCCTCCTCGTTGAGGACCTCGGCCATCAGGTTCAGGACGTCGACCACCGGCTCGAGGGCGCGGGTGCCCTCCTCCAGCAGCTTGCGGCGAAAATCGTTGCTGCGGGCGTCGGCATCCTGCAGCCGGGCGCGGAACCGGTCCTTGACGTCGTTGGCGCGTGCCATGGCGCTCCTCCCCGATCATCGTTGCAAGGCTTCGTTGTTGAGGCAACGAAGGTTACGAAGCGAAATCAAGTGACGCAAGACGGTGCAAAATATTGATGCCTGGTCAGAACTTGGGCCGTTGCACAGGAATAGTACCTGCCTAAGTCCTGTGCAAAGGTTTCAGGTCGCCGGCCCGTCGAGGGGGGCGAGCCGATCCGGCCCGGAGGCGGTCGCCTGAAATTCCGGCCGCGCCAGGGCGCGGGCGAGCGCCGGCAGGTCCGAGGCCGGGGCGCCCGCGGTTCCGAACACCGCCCGGTCGAGGGCGGCGAGCGGCGCGGCGAGATCGGGCCGTGCCTGCCAGATCCGGGCAAGCTCCGGCGCTTCCCGGCGGGCCGCCTCCAGGGCGGCGCGGAACCCGGCCGGATCGCCCGCGCGGGCGGCCCGGTGCAGGGCCCGGCGGCTGGCGGCGGACAGGCGCAGGCGCGGCCGGCCCGCGCCGTAACCGATCAGGGCCAGGCCGAGGCCGAAGGCGGCGAGCGCCGCCGCGGCAGCGACCAACGGTGACGGGACCGCCGGCGGCGCCCGGTCGCCCTCCCGGTCGGGCAGGCCGCCGCCGATCTGGCGAGCCGGGATCTCGGCCTCCCGCATGGTGCGGGTGTTGGTGTCGAACCACGGGATCGCGATGGCGTCGAGGGGGATCACCTCGGGCACGCCGGGCTTCACGTCCCACTGGTAGGTCGCCCGGGCCACGGGGCCGGAGGGCGTCAGCAGGGTCTCGCGGGTGACCGGGCCGGCGAAGGTGAGGATGCCGCGGGTGCGCATCACCGGCCGGGGCGGCAGGCCCTCGGCGACCATGCCCTGCACCTCGAGGGTGACGATCCGCCGGGTGGTCTCGCCGAGCTTCACGGTCTCGGGATCCGGGCTCCACGAATCGGTGACTGCGACGTCCCGGGCGGGCAGCCACCAGGGTTCCTTGACGTCCGGGCCGCCACCCGCCTCGGTCCAGCGCGCCACCGGGAACGGGATCGGCTTCGAGCGCACCTCGACCACCCGCCGCTCGCCGACATCGTTGACCGTCAGCTTGTGGGTGAAGGGCTCGATGATGAAGTCGCCCGCATGGTGCGGGAACACCGCTACGGTGCGGTCGAACGCGATGGCGCTCTGGCCATCCGGAAGCTTGGTCCGGCTCCAATGGTCCCGGCCGAGCTGGGTCCAGGAGAAGTTGGCGAGCGTCGGCTGGACCACCTCCTCCAGCAGGATCGGCTGCTTGTAGACCCCCCGGATCTTCAGCAGCACCATCTCGCGGGCGAAGGGCGGGCTGTTGCCGTTGAACTCCGCGGTCACCGTGAGGGTGAGGTCGCCGGTCTCGATCTCGGCCCGGGCCGGGAGCGGGGCGAGGAGCGTGAGGAGCAGGACGTAGCTCTGTCGCCTCCGGCTACGGGTTCCAGTGCTCCCAGATCGCGTTAGGCAGGCGGCGCCGCGCCCCCTCTCCCGCACGGGAGAGGGGACCCGCGCCGCATCCGGCGACGTGGCCATCCGGCCGCTCGCCAAGCGGGCCAAAAGCGGGCGGAAAAAGTCCCAAAAAACTACCACGGGTTGCTCCCGGCCGGGATGGCGGTGCCGGCTTCGACCCGGCGGGTCTGCTCGGCGCGCAGGCGCAGCTTGAGGAAGCGGCCGGGATCGTCCGGCAGGGTCTGGAGCCAGAGCCGGTCCGGGCGGATCTCGTGGGCCTCGAAGCTCTTGGTCACCCGGCGGACCTCGCGCTCGGGGGCCTCCGCGACCATGGCGGCGCCCCCGCCGGTTCGGCCGCGCCCGGCGGCGTCGCCGGCCGAGCCCCGGGCCTGGCCCTTGCCGGCATCGATCGATTGCTGCTCGGCCTTGCCGCGGCGGGCGACCTTGCTGTTGCCGGGCAGCGACGCGCTGGCGTTGGATTCCTTGTTGCCGGCCAGGCCCTCGCCGCTGGAGGCGGCGTTGATGTCGTTGTTCTGGTCCTGGTTGGCGGTGTTGTTGTAGCGGGCGCCGTATTGCGCGGTGCCGTTGGCGATGCCGCCGCCGGGGCCGCGATCGATCACCTCGGCCTGCATCCGAGCGACCAGCGAGCGGTTGGCCTGCGCGTCGGCGTCGCGCGGGTCGAAACGCAGGGCCTCGTCGTAGGCGGCGAGCGCGCCGTCGAAATCGCCCGCGCGGGCCAGCGCGTTGCCGAGATTGTAGCTCGCCCGTCGCCCACCGGAGCGGAACAGCGCGATCGCCTCGCCGTAGCGGCCGGCCTCGTACAGGGCGGCGGCCCGCCAGGCGGGATCGACGATCAGGTCGGCGGCGAGCCCGGGCAGGCCCAGCGCCATCAGCAGGCGCCCGAGCCCGGTGCGAGGCTGCGAGACGGCGAGCAGGGCCACGAGCCCGAGCCCGGCCAGCGCCAGCCCGGCGATCCGGGCGAGCCGCCGCCAGCCGGCGGGCAGGCCGGCGCGGATCGGGACGGCGAGGCCGGTTTTCGGAAGAAACCGCTCCATCACGCGCTCCTGCGGAACAGGGCCAGGGCCGGCAGGGCCGCGAGCAGCAGCAGCCAGCGGCCGAGATCCGCGTAGGCCAGCACGCCGTAGCCACCGGCCGCGAGATGCTGGGCGGTGCCGGCCCCGACCGCGTCGAGCACCGGGCCGGGCTCGGCGATGTCGGCGACGCGGCCGCCGCCGACCCGCACCAGCGCGTCCAGGGCGGCCCGGTCGGGCTTCGGCGCGCCCGGCGGCAGCGGCTTGTCGGCGGGGACGAACAGGGCCTGGAGGCGCCAGCCGCGATCGGCCAGGGCCCGGGCTTCCCGGTCGGCGGCCTCGCCGATGCCGTCGCCGTCGGTGATCAGCACCACGTCGGCCGCGACCACGTCGGCTTCCGCGAGGGTGCGGCGAGCGAGCGCCAGCCCGCGCTCGGGATGGCTGCCGCGATCCGGCACGGTGTCGGCGTCGAGGGCGAACAGGGTCGTGCCGAAGCTGTCCCGGTCGGTGGTCGGCGAGGCGGCGAGATAGGCGTCGCCGGCATAGACGACGAGGGACACGGCCCGGGTGCCGGCGGCCTCGGCGATCGCGGCGGCGGCCTGCCGGACGCCCTGGAGATTGCCGCCCTCGGTGACCGAGCGGGACAGGTCGACGACGATCACGGTCTCGTCGAGATTGCGGAAGGTCGCCGTATCCTGGCGCTCCAAAGCGGGTCCGGTCAGCGCCAGGGCGATCGCCCCGGCGGCCAGGGCGGCGGCCCGGTTGGCCTGCCGCCTTCCGCCGAGCACGGCCCCGGCGCGGGCGAGATGGGCCATCAGGGCCGGATCGACCGCGCGGCCCCAATCGCCCAAAGGTGCCGCCCGCCAGGCAGCGCGCAGGGCCAGCAGGGCCACGACCGGGATGGCCAGGAACCACCAGGGGCGCAGGAACGCGAAGGCGTCGAGGGCGCTCATGCGGGCTGTCCTCCCGCCCGCATCCTCATCCTGAGGTGCCGGAGCGCAGCGGAGGCCTCGAAGGAGAACTCCAGGCATCGCGCGGCCTGCTGGAGCGCTCCTTCGAGGCCGCCGACGCGGCACCTCAGGATGAGAGCGTGGGTTGGGGAGACGGTGTTGGGACGCATCACACACCCCTCCGGGTCGCCAGCAGGGCCGCGGCGGCGGCGAGCGCCAGGGCGGCGGGCCAAGGCCAGAGGTCCCGGCGCAGCGGCAGGGGCGGCGCGAGGGCGCGGCCGCCCTCCAGGCGGTCGATGGCGTCGGCGACTCGGACGAGGTCCTCGGTGGTGCGGACCCGGAACGCCTCGCCGCCGCTGGCCTGGGCCATGTCGCGCAGGGTCTCGGTGTCGACCACGTCCTGCTCGCCGTCGGCATCGGCCATGTCCCGGGGGCCGAGCGCGATCGTGTAGACCTTGATGCCGAGCTCCTTGGCCAGGGCGGCCACGTCTTTGGGGGCGGTCTGGCCGGCATTGTTGGCGCCGTCCGAGAGCAGGATCACGGCCTTGGCGGATGGCGCCGGCTCGCCCTGCGCGCCCGTCGGCGCGTCCTTCGGGTCGAGCCGGCGCAGGGCAAGCCCGAGCCCGTCGCCGATGCCGGTGGAGCGGCCGCTGATGCCGATGGTCGCCTCGTCGAGGGCACGGGCCACCGCGGCGGTGTCGAAGCTCGGGGCGGCGGCCACGTAGGCTTGGTCGGCGAAGATTACCAGGCCGATCCGGTCCCCGGCCCGGCGCCGGATGAAGTCGGTGCCGACGCGCTTGACCGCGGTGAGGCGGTTCACGGTCTCGCCGTTCAGGGCGAAGTCGCGCCGCTCCATCGAGCCGGACAGGTCCATGGCGATCATGATCTCCCGGCCCGAGGCGGGGAGCGCTGCGGCCGGCATCACCAGGCGGGGGCCGGACAGGGCGACGACCAGGGCCGCCCAGAGGGTCCAGATCAGCGCGGCGCGGCGGCGGCCCCGTGCGGCGAGGTCGGCCCCGGAATGCGCCTGGCCGACCAGGGTCCCGGGCACCAGCAGGGCGCCGCTGCCGCCCTCCGTCTCGGCCGGGAGCAGGCGTGCGGCGAGCAGCGGCAGCGGCAGGGCGAGCAGGATCCAGGGCGCCGCGCAATCGAAGGCCGAGAGCTGCGCCGTGAGCCAGGCGGGGAGGAGGCCGCTCATGTCCGCAACCGTCCGATCAGGCGGCCCAACTCGGCGTCGAGCCCGTCGAGGTCGGGCTCCTGGCGCCGGTAGAGCCCATCGGCCAGGACCCGGCCGGATCCGC
>NZ_LHCD01000023.1:0-94654 GCF_001262595.1 Methylobacterium sp. ARG-1 | reverse complement strand
TCTCGCGGCTGCGGCCGTCGACCAGGCGGTCGATCTCGGCTTGCGCCCGGGCGAACAGAGCTTCGAGCTGGCCGCTGCGGGCCTCGAACGCCTCGGCGAATTGGTGCTCGCGGGCCTCCATCATTCCGGCGATGGCCGGGCTCGCCTGCTCGATCACGCTCTGCAGGGCCTGGGTCCGGTGCTCGATCGTCCCGGCGATCTCGCGGCTGCGGCCGTCGACCAGGCGGTCGATCTCGGCTTGAGCCCGCTCGAACAGGGCCCGCAGGTCCGCGAAGCGCGCGTCCAGCAGGTCGGCCATGTCGGTGGGGGCAGCGTCGAGGGTCTGGCGCAGGCCCTCGGTCCGGGTCGTGATCGTGTCGGCGAGTTCCTGGCCGCGTACCTCCACGAGGTCGCGCAGACCGGCCTGGGCCTCCTCGAACAGGGCGCGCAGGCGCTGCGTGCGGCTGTCGAGCGTCGCGGCGAGCTGGCGCTCGCGGGTCTCGACCAGAGCGGTGACGGCGGCGGGCGCCTCCTCCAGCATCGTCCGCAAGGCCTGGATCTTGGTGTCGACCGAGGCGGCGAAGCGGCCACCGCCGCCCTCCACCACCGCGTCGAGGGCGTTGTGGGCTTCCTCGAACAGGGTCCGCAGACCCTGGGCGCGGGCATCCAGGGTCTCGGCGAGACGGTTGCCGCGGCCCTCGACCAGGTTCTCCAGGTGACCGAGGCGCTCGTCGAACAGGCTGCCGAGCGCCTGCGTCCGGGAATCCAGGCTGCCGGCGGCGCTGCCGAAGGCTTCCTCGACGGCGGCGATCAGCGCGCGGCCGCGGGTATCCAGAGCCTCGTTGAGCGGGCCCATGCGGCCGTCGAGGGTGCTGGCCAGGGTGCCGGCATGGCCGTCCAGCATCACGCGGATCTGGTTGGTGCGGTCGTCGAGCAGGCCGTGGACCGAGCGCACGCCCTCGTCGAGCAGGCCGCTGATGTCGGCGGTGCGGCTCGACAGGGTGTGGCCCAGGCGGCCCTCGCCGGCCTCGAGCATGCGCTCGGCATCCGCGATGGTCTGCTGGAGCTTGGCCAGGACGCTCTCGCCGCGCTGGTCGATCAGCTCGGCCAGCGAGGTGCCGCCGCGGTCGAACAGGCGCGCCAGCTCGGTGATGCGGCCGCCGATCGCCCCGAACACGGTCCGGCCCTTCTCGTCGAGCTCGCTCGACATGGCGGTGATGCGCTCGTCGATCAGCTTCGCCAGCAGCTCCGAGCGCTCGGCGAAGGCCGCGCGCACGGCCTCGGTGCGGGCGGAGAGGGCCGCGTCGGCGCTCTGGGCCCGCTCGTCGACCAGCTGGACGATCTCCTGGATGCGGCCCGACAGCGAGGCTTCGAGGACGCGCGTCGATTCCGCAACGGCGCCGGTGAGGGTGCCGATGCTGTCGGCCATCGCCTTGTCGATCCCGCCGGTCCGATCGGTGATCGTGGCGACCAGGTCGCGGGTCCGGCCGGCCAGCTCCTCGTCGACCGCGCGGGTGCGCGCCTCGATCAGGCGGATCGCCTCGAAGGCCTGCACGCCGAAGCTCTCGTCCACCAGGCGGGCGCGCTCCTCCAGGGCGTTGGCGATCTCCTGCAGGCGATTGATGACGCCCGCGTCGAAATGCTCCGCGCTGCCCGCGATGCGGCGGGCCATCTCGGCGGTGCGCCGGTCGATATCCTGTCCGAGCCCTTCGGCCCGGCCATCGAGCATCGCGACCAGGTTGCGGCTGCTCTCGTCCATGATCCGGGCCATCTCCCCGGTCCGGGCGGCCAGCGCCTCGTCCAGGGCCTTGCCGCGGGAGTCGATCCGGTTGTCGACATGGTCGACCAGGTTGGCCACGAGCTCGCCGATCTCGGCCGCGCGCTTGGCCGAACGCTCCTCCAGGGTGCCGAGATGGGTCTCGACCAGGCTGCCGGCCTCGCGGGCGCGGGTCGCGATGGTCTCGGCCACGGCCTGGCCCTTGACGGTGATGAGCCGGTCCATCTCCTCCAGTCGCGCCCCGACGGTCTCGCCGAGATGGGCCGTGTCGCGGCCGATGCGGTCGGCCAGGATGTCGCCGCGGGCGATGGTCTCCTGCAGGGCGGCAAGGCGGCTGCCGAGCGTCTCGTCAATGGCCCGGACACGGCCGTCGGCGGTCTCGGCGAAGCTCGCGCCGGTCTGGCTGAGCGTGTCGGCGATGCGGGCGCCCTGGCTCGCCACCGCGAGCACGATGTCGCGGCCGGTGCCGCTGATCCGGGTCTGGGTCTCCTCGGCGTGGCTGGCCAGGAGCTCGGCGACGCCCTTGCCGTGCGCGCCGAAGGCCGCCTCCATCTCGCCGATGCGGGCGGCGAGGTCGTCCGAGATGGCGCGGGCGGCCTGCGACAGGCTGCCGGTGGCATCGTTGGTGTGGGCCGACAGCTCGCGGTTGAGGTCGTCCAGGGCGGCGCGCAGGGCGGTCAACGCCGCGGAACCGCGCTCGCCGAACTCGGTGCCGGCCCGGTCGGCGGCGTCGCGGAAGCGGGCGAGCAGGCTCGCGGTCTCGGCCTCGACGGCGCTGGTCACCTCGGCCGAGCCGTGGCGCAGGGTCTGGAGGGTATCGACCAGGCGGGCGGAGGCGTCGCGGGTATGGGCCTCGACCTCGCCGGTGACCGCGCTGGCGGAGCCACGCAGGGACTGGACGGCGGCGGCGGCCCCGGCCTCGAAGCCGTGGCCCAGCGCCGAGAAGGCGGATTCCAGGGTCTGGGTGGCAGCCTGGGTCCGGTCGGTGATGTGGCCGCCGGCGCGCTCGGCCGCGGCTTCGACGCGGGTCTCGAGATCCGAGGCCTGCACCGTCACGGTGTCGTGCAGGCGCGCGGCGATCCCGTCCATCCGCTCGGCCAGGGCGTTGCCGCGCTCCGAGATCGTCTCGGCGATCCGCTCGGCGGTGCCGATCAGCTCGTCGCGCACGGTGCCGGCCTGGTTGGTCAGCGTCTCGCCGACGCCGCCCATGGCAAGCGCGAGGGCGGCCTGCGCGTCGCGGCCGCGGCTCTCGATCGCCTCGGCGACGGAGAGGCCGGCATTCTCGATCTCGCTGCGCAGCGCCAAGCCGCGGCCGGCGATGTCCTGGGTGAGTGCGGCCCCCGTCTCGGCGAAGCGCGCGGTGATCTGGGTCCCCATCGCGCCGAAGCGCTCCGTCAGCTCGGAGCCCCGCGACAGGAAGGCGTTCTCGAGGCCGATCACCGAGCGCTCGAAGCTCTCGCGCACGACGCCGCCCTGGCGCTCCAGGGTCTCGCTCACGCGCAGGCCGGTCTCGGCCAGGCTCTGGGCCACGGAGGCGGTGCTCTCGGCGATCCGCCCGGTGAGGGCATTCCCGGTTGCCTCGAAGGCGCCGCTCACGTCGCGGGCGCGGGTCTCGAAGGCCCGCGTCAGGGTCTCGCCGACCTCCAGCAGGCTGCCGCGCACGCTCTCGCTGGTGTTTGCGAGGCTCTCGATCAGCTCGTCGCCGCGCCCGGTCATCAGGTTGACGACCCGGTCGCCCGCGTCACCCAGGGAGGCCGTGATGGCGGCGCCGCGGGCGTCGAGCGCCCCGGTCACGCGCTCGCCGGCGCCGGTCAGCGCCATGACGATCCGCTCGGACGCGCCTTCCAGCTCCTGGCTCAGGCTCTGGTGCGAGCCGGTGATCGCGCCGCGCACGCGCTCGGCGTTGGTGACGATGGATTCCCGCTGGGCGACCAGTTCCTCGACCAGGGAGCGGATGCGGATCTCGTTGTCGGAATAGGCCCGCTCCAGCGTGGCGATCTCGCCGCGGACCAGGGTCTCCAGCTCGCCGGCTCGGGCGAGCGCACGCTCGACGCCGTCGCCGACCGCGGCGACTTCCCGGCGCACGGTCTGCGACATGGTCAGGACGGCATCGGTGGAGAAGCTTTCGGGCTCGGCCAGGCGCACCGCGACCTCGCCGACCGCACGGGCGACAAGGCGCATCTCCTGGGCCCGGGCCGCCAGCATGGCGGCGATCACGAACAGGACGACCGGGCCGAGCAGGGCGGCGGCGCCCACCGTCGCCTGGAGGGCGGTGAGGCCCGAGACGACGCCGCGCAGGTCGCCGCCGGATTGCAGCCAGGCGACCAGAACCAGGCCGGCGATCCAGGCGAGACCGGCCAGAAGCGCGAACAGATAGGGCTTGGGCGAGGACCGCACTCGCAGGG
Source organism: Methylobacterium sp. ARG-1 (assembly GCF_001262595.1). Lineage (NCBI taxonomy): Bacteria > Pseudomonadati > Pseudomonadota > Alphaproteobacteria > Hyphomicrobiales > Methylobacteriaceae > Methylobacterium > Methylobacterium sp. ARG-1. The sequence continues at coordinate 90,493 of NZ_LHCD01000023.1, read as the reverse complement.
TTTGCTGCAGGATGCCGATGTTGCGCCGGTCGTCATTCGCCACCAGCGAACGGTCGGGCGGCAGCAGGCCGCCCTCGCGCCGCGGGCGCTCGCGGCCGGGCGGGGGCAGGTCGGAAGCCAGCGGCGGGTCGAGGTCGAGGCGCGGCGGCGTCTGGCGGCCGGCCGGATCGAGGGCGCCGTCGAGCAGGGGATCGGCATCCCCGACATCGGGCAGGCGCGGCTCGGCGCGGCTTTCGGTGCCGGTCGGCGTCAGGGCGTCGAGGTTCAGCGCCTGCTCGATCGCAGAGAGCGCGGCCTCGGCCGGGTCCTTCAGCTTCTTCTCGGTCGCCATTCAACGCCTCGTCACACGGGTTTCACCGGCACCTGGGGAGGCTGATGCCAGAGACGCAACGTCCCGTTTACCATTACAGGATTAGACGCGGACACCGATTGCCGATACCCGAGCCGCCGGCCGACCCCAGAAACCGTTACCGGTATGGTTACTGGCGCCGCTGCCTTCCGGCCCCACCATCTTGGCGCAGATGAGGGTCCCTGCGCGATCCCCGTCCAGCGAATCGGGGGGTGAATCATGGGGATCGGTTCGGCAACCCCCAGAAGATTGCGGATTCCGGGAGTGCGAGCATGCTGGCCATCGACCGTGCGGAGCTCGATGCGCAGACCGGCGGCGACGCGGCGCTGGCTCATGAGGTGCTGGCGCTGTTCGCCGGCCAATGCCGCTCGATCCTGCCCCGGCTCACCGACCCGGCCCTGCCGGTCCCCCAGCGCGCCGACCTCGCCCACACCCTGAAGGGATCGGCCGCCGGCGTCGGCGCCACGCGGGTCCGGGCCTGCGCGGACGCCGTCGAGGCACAGTTGCGCGCCGGCGCCGAGCCGGCCGCGCTCGACGCGCTCGTTCAGGCCGTCGCGGCGGCGCTGGCCGAAATCGAGCCCGCGCAGTGAGCTGACGTCCTCGCCGAACGGGTATCCCCTCAGGTATCCCCTTGGGCGACGCACGCTCTAAATCTGAGGCGCGCGTTCCGACCGAGCGCGCCGATGCGGCGATCGATCCGGAACGGACCGCCGCCGCCGCGCTTGCATTCCATGGCCTCAGCCGCCAAGCAGTCACCCCGCCCGTCGAAGCGAGGCCGCTCGACGCGAGCCCGGAGCCGAGCATGCCCAAGATCACTTACGTCGACCACGCCGGGACGGAGAGGACCGTCGAAGGCAGCGTCGGCGCGACCGTGATGGAGACGGCGTTGCGCAACAACGTCCCGGGCATCGACGCGGAATGCGGCGGCGCCTGCGCCTGCGCCACCTGCCACGTCTACGTGGCCGACGATTGGATCGACGTCGTGGGCAAGGCCCAGGACATGGAGCAGGACATGCTCGATTTCGCCTCCGACGTGCGCGAGAATTCCCGCCTGTCCTGCCAGATCAAGATCGCGCCGAACCTGGACGGGCTGGTCGTCTCGACTCCGGCGCAGCAGGGGTAGCAGCCCTCACCGCACCAGCGCCCGGGCCGCCGCGTCGAGCCCGTCGAGGGTCAGGGGGAACATGCGACCGCCTACGAGCCGCTGCACCATCCCGATCGACTGGGTGTAGCCCCAGTGGGTCTCCGGCACCGGGTTCAGCCACGCCGCCTTCGGAAAATGGTCGAGGAGCCGCTGCATCCACACGGCGCCGGGCTCCGCGTTCCAATGCTCCACCGAGCCGCCCGGCGTGGCGATCTCGTAGGGGCTCATCGAGGCGTCGCCCACGAACACCACCCGGTAGTCGCTGCCATAGGTGCGGATCACCTCCGGCAGCGGGGTCCTGGCCTCGTGCCGGCGGCGGTTCTCGGTCCAGACCGCCTCGTAGGGGCAGTTGTGGAAGTAGTAATGCGCGAGGTGCTTGAACTCCGAGCGCGCCGCGGAGAACAGCGCCTCCGCCTGCTCGATGTGCCAGTCCATCGAGCCGCCGACGTCCAGGAACAGCAGCACCTTGACCGCGTTGCGCCGCTCCGGCCGCAGCCGCACGTCGATATAGCCCTGGCGGGCGCTCTCGCGGATCGTGCCGTCGAGGTCGAGCTCCTCCGCCGCCCCGGTCCGCGCGAAGCGGCGCAGCCGGCGCAGCGCGATCCGCATGTTGCGCGCGCCGATCTCGCGGTCGTCGTCGAGATCCTTGAATTCGCGCTTGTCCCAGACCTTCACCGCGCGGAAGTTGCGGTTCCCGTCCTGGCCGATCCGGATGCCCTCGGGATTGTAGCCATAGGCGCCGAACGGTGAGGTCCCGCCGGTGCCGATCCACTTCGAGCCGCCCTGGTGGCGCTCCTTCTGCTCGGCCAGCCGCTGCTTGAGCGTCTCGAACAGCTTGTCCCAGCCGAGCGCCTGCAATTCGGCCTTCTCGGCCTCGGTTAGGTACTTCTCCGCGAGCTTGCGCAGCCATTCCTCGGGAATCGCCGTGGGCGCCACCGCCTCGCCGAGGGTCTCCAGCCCCTTGAACACGGTGCCGAACACCCGGTCGAACCGGTCGAGATGCGCCTCGTCCTTCACCAGCGCCGTGCGCGACAGGAAATAGAAGGCCTCGACGTCGTGCTCGGCCAAGCCTCGCTCCAGGGCGCCGAGCAGGGTCAGGTACTCCTTGAGAGAGACGGGAACCTTGGCATCCCGGAGGGCCGTGAAGAACTGCAGCAGCATCCCCGAAGAACGCGCCAGCAAAACGCCGGGGTCAAGCCCGGCGAATCAGCCAAGTTCAGGCTGGGCCCGGCGGGACTTCTAGGCCTGTTCTGCGGGTCGTCGCCAATGGTCGACAAGATTCAGGCAGGGGCAAAGGCCTCGTCCAGGGGCACCCGGAGAGTCTTCAGCGGGCGCGGAGACTCATAAGTTGGGCATAAGTCGCCGAATCTGTTGATATGTGCGCGGCCAAGCCTCGAGCAGTCACTGAAACCGTCACGGGAAGCGCTCAACTCGGGGCATCAGGTGTGTTCAGCCGCGAGGACGCGTGCCGCACCAAGCGAAGCGAGGAGACCTGCAATGGCGGTCATCCTGCGGAATCTGACGGATTTCAAGCGGTTTCTCGGGAAGCCGGGCGCGACGATTCAACTGGTGCGCAACACCTTCATGGATCGCCAACCCGAATCGACCCGGGAGGCCTACCGCGCCAAGGGCATGTACGCGCCGCGCGCCGTGCAGGCTCTGTCGCGCAAGGCCGCGGTGTTCACCCTACGGGGGTTCCCCGGGACCGTGTGGCTGTACTGGGACAAGGGGGCGCGGGGCTGGCGCTTCTCGGGGGACACCGTGACCGTCCCCCTGGTCACCGGCCTCGGGCCGGCGGACGAGCTGGTCTACCGGTGCAGCTTCGCCGATGGTTTCGAGCCGGCACCGCGCAACCGCGTGTCGCGGCAGCCCAAGCACGCCGAGGTCCATCTGGCCCCGGCCTGAATCGGCCGGCTCAGGCCCGCTCAAGCCTCTTGGCGCGCGGCAGCAGCCTCCTTCTTGGCCAGCGGCTTGCCGAGGGCCTTGCCCACCGTGCGCCGGGCCCGGAAGATCGGCTTGGCCTCGTTCTCGCGCTTCTTCAGAAGCGCGCGATACTCGTCCCGCCGTTCGTGGATCGACGCGATGACGAGGCCCATCGGCACGCCGACATCGACCAGCACCGCCTCCGACAATTGCAGGGAGGCCTCGATCGTCTCCGGCACCGCGTCGTCGACGCCGAGCTCGTACAGGGCCGAGGCGTGGCGGGCATCGCGCGCGCGGGCGACGATCGTCAGATCCGGCCGCTCCGCCCGGGCCGCCGCCACCGCCTGCTCGACCGCCCGCGGGTTGTCGAGCGTCACCACCAGGGCGCGCGCCGTGGCGATGTCGCAGCGGCGCAGGATCTCGGTGTTGCCGGAATCTCCGAAATAGACCGGCGCACCGGCGCGGCGCTGCTCGGCGACCCGCGCCGCATCGGAATCGAGGGCGAGGTAGGGGATCCCGTGACGGTCCAGCATCTCGGCGACCTGGCGGCCGACGCGGCCGAAGCCCGCGATCACCACCCGGTTCTCGACCTTGTCGGGCAGCGGCTCCGACTTCATGGCGGCCAGGCCGGCGCTGGTGGCGCGCCGGCTCAGCCGGCGGCCCAGGGCCGCGAGCGCCGGGATCATGATCATCGTAACCGTGGTCACGATCAGGGCGGCCGCGCCGACATCCTCCGGGACCAGCCCGGTGGCGATCGCGCCGCCGATCAGCACGAAGGCGAACTCGCCGCCGGGCCCGAGCAGCAGGGCCGCCTCCAGCGCCACCGGCCGGGAGATCTTGAGGGCGGGGGCCGCCATCATCACCACCGCGGCCTTGATCAGGACCAGGGCCAGCGACAGGCCGATGATCGCCCCGGGCGCCGCCATGAGCTGGGCCGGGTCCAGGTTCATGCCCACCGAGACGAAGAACACGCCGAGGAGCAGGCCCTTGAACGGGTCGATCGTCGCCTCGATCGCCCGGCGATACTCGGTCTCGGCGAGCAGCAGCCCGGCCACGAAGGCGCCCAGCGTCATCGACAGGCCGCTCGCCGCCGCCGTCAGCGCGGTGCCGACGATCACCAGCAGGCAGGCCGCCATGAACAGCTCGGTGGAGCGCGTCCGCGCCACGAGCTGGAACAGCGGGCGCAGGGCGAGGCGTCCGGCGATCACGATCAGCACCAGCGCGATGGCGGCCTGGCCCAGCGCCATGGCCAGCGCCCAGCCCTTGTCGCCCTCGTCGCCGCGGCCGAGGACCGCGATGGCGAACAGCACCGGGGCGACCGCGAGATCCTGGAACAGCAGGACCGCGAAGCTGGCGCGGCCGGAGGGGGCGTTGAGCCGCTTCTGCTCGGCCAGGACCGGCAGCACCACCGCGGTCGACGACAGGGCGAGCCCGATGCCGACGATCACCGCGCCGGCGAGCGGCACCTGCAGCCCGTACAGGATCGCCCCGAGGATCAGCGTCGAGCAGCCGACCTGCAGCGAGCCGAGGCCGAAGACGAGCCGGCGCAGGGTCCGCAGACGCTCCCACGACAGCTCGACCCCGATCATGAACATCAGGAAGATCACCCCGAACTCGGCCAGATGCGAGATCTCGGTGCGATTGCCGATGGTGAAGAGGTGGACGTAAGGATGCGTGTCGGCCAGCCGTCCGAGGCCGAAGGGGCCGAGCAGGGCTCCGGCGCCGATGAAGCCCAGCACCGGGGAGATCCGCAGGCGGTGGAACAACGGCACCACGATGCCTGCCGTCACGAGGAACAGGATCGCTTCCTTGTAGGAGCCGGCATGGACCTCTGGCATCGGCGGCGGATCGAACCTCCTGTTTCCGGCCGGTGCGGAGGCCGATCACGGATGCGCGATCATGGGTCGACCCCGCCCCCTGGGCAACCGCTTTTGCGATCCGCAAGGCCGGCAAGGTGCGCTCGGACACAAGCCGGATACACACTTGAGGTGAGACATTTCCGCCACCCGGACGACGTTTGCCGACGATCCACCGGGGAATGGGTGCGGTGCGGCCCAAAATCGGCACAATGCCCGCATACACGCTGGAGTTAACCGGCAGTTAAGTTCGGCCCAGGCCGCGCCTTCGACGATACGATTGAGCCCACGACTGGACCCGATGGATGTGACGAGGCCGATGATCTCCATCAAGTCGATATTCTCTGGCCCCAAGGCGCCCCCGAGCCGCGACCTCGCGCGCGAGCGCCGCGAGTGGAAGCTCGAATCGGATCGGTGGCAGCACCAGCGTCACGTCGACCGCGGCTACCGGATCAAATGGGGCTACGTCGCGATCGCCTACCTGGTCGAATTCATGGTGATCGGCGCCTCGCTCTGGGGGGCCTGGCTGTTCGCGGGCGTCTACAGCGACGGCGACTGGCACGCCTTCTACTTCATGCTGCTGGCGCCCCTGGTCTACGCTGCCGTGGAGCTCTGCCGGGTGCCGCTCGGCATCCTGGCCCGGACCCAGCGCTCGCATTTCGTGCGCGGACTCGCGGTGCTCGGCATCATCTTCGCGGCCGGGGTGACCACTAAGTCGGTGTCGCAGCTCGGCGAGATGATGTTCCATCCCCGCCTGATGGAGGCTGCCAGGACCAAGACCGCCCTGAAGGACGCCCAGGCCGACCGCGCCACGATCGGCGACCGCATCAAGGCGGCGGACGAGCGGGTGGCGCAGTACACCGCCGAGCTCGACCAGATCGAGAAGCGGTCCTCCGACAATGCCCAGCAGCTCGCCGGCCTCCCGGCCCAGCGCTGCGAGCGGGTGTTCGGCACCAACAGCAAGGGCCGCAAGTACCAGAACCTGAAATGCGTGGCCGATCCGCGCGTGGCCGCCCTGTCGGCGGGCGTCACCAAGGCGTCGGCCGACCGCGCCGCCCTGATCAAGAGCCTTGAGGAGGCCCGCAAGGCGCGCGCGACGCTCGATCCCGGCGCCGCCGACCGGCGCGTGGCCGATGCCGAGCAGGCCTACCGGAACGCGGTCAACCGCTCGCAGCTGCATTCCTTCACCGCGATGGTCTACGGCGTCGACCCGATCGACGTGACCGAGAGCCAGGTCCACGCCTTCCTGCGCATCTTCGTGTTCCTGCCGGCCGTCTGCGCCGCCTTTGCATCGACCATCCTGGCGCTCTGCGCGGTCTCGACCCGCCGGACCTTCATGGATGAGGACGACCTCGGCGCCGCCGTGAACCCGGAGGCCGCGCCGTTCATGCTCGACGCGATCGCCGATGCGCTGCGCTCGAACCCCGAGCCGATCCTGCCCCGGGCGGCCAACGCCACGGGCGCGGTGATCCCGATGAACCGCCCGGCCCAGGGCCAGCAGAGCCTGCCCGGCCAGACCCTTCCGGGCCAGCAGACCCTACCTGCCGCGGGAGCCGGCGCATGAACTACGTCGCCGGCGGGACCCCTGAGAACGTCGCCCTCGCCCAGCAGGTGAATTCGCGCCTGCGCGCGGATTCGAGCTACGTCGCGGCCCGGGCCTTCCTGTTCCGGGCATTGGGCTTCGGCGCCTTCGCGTGCCTGGCCGGCATCGGCGTCGGGGCGGCGGCCTATGGCTGGGCGACCCTCAACCAGTTCGACACGGCCGCCGAGAAGATCGCCGCCGCCATGCAGGCCGCGCTCTCGGACGTGACCCTGAAGACCAAGGGCGAGGTCACCCTGACCGACAACACGCTCAAGCTCGAGGGCCTGCCCAAGCTCGGCGGCGGCACGCCGACACCCACCAAGGCGCAGCTCGGCAGCGATGCCGCCCCGGCCTCGAAGGCGGCGGTGAACACCACCTTCACGGTGTTCAAGCAGGTGCCCTATCTCGACGGCCAGATCGTCACCGGCTGGAACTTCAAGGACAACGCCGACCAGCCCTACCAGCAATATTGCTACTTCTCCCGCCGCTCCAACGAGTCGAAGGGTCAGGTCGAAATCAAGATCGACCTCGCCATGGACACCAAGACCCTTCCTCAGCCGCAGAAATCCGACGTGAACCTGGAGATCCTGGCCCGGAACTGCGTCTGGCACGAGAAGGGTTGAGGCGAACCCAGGAATGACCCGCGGATCCAATCCTCAGCCTCATCCTGAGGTGCCGGAGCGCAGCGGAGGCCTCGAAGGAGACCTCCAGAACGCACCGCGATCCCTGGAGCCCTCCTTCGAGGCCCGCTGACGCGGGCACCTCAGGATGAGGGGATGGATTGGAAACAGCGTCGCGCTTGCGGCACGCCGCCACCCCGCGCTACCCGTGCCCCCAGGCCAGCCTCTCCGAGACCGCGATGCGATTTTCCGGAACCGAGTCCTACGTCGCGACCCCCGACCTGACCGCCGCGGTCAACGCCGCCGTGGTCCTGGAGCGTCCGCTCCTGGTCAAGGGCGAGCCCGGCACCGGCAAGACCGTGCTGGCCGAGGAGATCGCCAAGGGGCTGGGCGCGCCGCTCATCGTCTGGAACATCAAGTCGACCACCAAGGCCCAGCAGGGGCTCTACGAGTACGACGCGGTCTCGCGGCTGCGCGACTCGCAGCTCGGCGACCCGCGGGTCTCGGACATCGGCAATTACATCCGGCGCGGCAAGCTCTGGGAGGCGTTCACCGCCCCCGAGCGCCCGGTGCTGCTGATCGACGAGATCGACAAGGCCGATATCGAGTTCCCCAACGACCTCCTCACCGAACTCGACCGGATGGAGTTCCACGTCTACGAGACCGGCGAGACCGTGGCGGCCGTGCGCCGGCCGATCGTGATCATCACGTCGAACAACGAGAAGGAGCTGCCGGACGCGTTCCTGCGCCGCTGCTTCTTCCACTACATCAAGTTCCCCGACGCCGAGACGCTGATGCGCATCGTCGAGGTCCACTATCCGGGCATCAAGCACCGCCTGGTCGAGGAGGCCCTGCGGGTCTTTCTCGAGACCCGCGAGGTGCCCGGACTCAAGAAGAAGCCCTCGACCTCGGAACTGCTGGACTGGCTCAAGCTCCTCGTCTCCGAGGATATTTCCCCCGAGACCCTGCGCGAGCGCGACGGCCGCAAGCTGATCCCGCCGCTGCACGGCGCGCTCCTGAAGAACGAGCAGGATGTCAGCCTGTTCGAGAAGCTCGCCTTCATGATGCGCCGGGAGCAGCGGGGCGGCTGAGCCTCAGCCGACCCGACCGGAATAGATGTCGGTGATCTGCCCCAGCAGCTTCAGGGCGTCGGCCTTGGAGCGTTGGAAGGCGTTGCGGCCGACGATCGAGCCGAAGCCGCCGCCCGCCTGGATGGCGCGGATCTCGTCGAGGAACTTCGATTCCTCGGTCTGGGCGCCGCCCGAGAAGATCACGATCCGCCGCCCGTTGAAGGCGCATTGCACCACGTGGCGCACCCGCTCGGCCGCGGTGCCGATCGGGATGCTGGTGGATTCGTAGACCTTCTTGGCGGCCGCCTGCTCGATATGGGCGGTGGGCAGCTTGACCTTGATGATGTGGGCGCCGAGCTGCGCGGCGATCTGCGCGGCGTAGCCGATCACGTCGATGGCGGTCTCGCCCTCCTTCGACAGGGCCGAGCCCCTCGCATAGGACCAGATCACCACGGCGAGCCCGGCGTTCTTGGCCTCCTCGGCGATCTCCCGGATCTGGCCGTACATGGCGTTGCGGTGGGCCGAGCCGGGATAGATCGTGAAGCCGATGGCGCCGGCACCGAGCCGCAGCGCGTCCGCCACCGAGCCGGTGATCGCCTGCTCCGGGTCGTCCTCGTCGGCCAGCAGGTCGTGGTTGTTGAGCTTGAGGATCAGCGGGATCCGCCCGGCATAGTCGCGCGCGCCCGCCTCCAGGAAGCCGAGCGGTGCCGCGTAGGCGCTGCAGCCCGCCGCCAGGGCGAGCTCGAAATGGTAATGCGGGTCGTAGGCCGGCGGGTTCGGGCCGAAGCTGCGGGCAGGGCCGTGCTCGAACCCCTGATCGACCGGCAGGATCAGCATCTTGCCGGTGCCGCCGAGACGCCCGTGCTCCAGCATCCGGGCGAGGTTGGTGAGCGTGCCGGGGCTGTCGGCCCCGTACCAAGACAGGATCTCGGAAACGCGGGGCGATCGATCCATCGGGCGACCTCCTTCGACAGGGACCGCCGGCTATGGCTTGTCCTGCATCGGCGGCCCAGGCTTTCGAACCGGACAAGGCCGCCGAGGTTCCCGCGCGCCGCGCTTTGAGCTAACCCGGCCCCGACAACATTGCAGCGCGCCAGGCGCCTGCCGCCCCCCAGGCCGAGAAGGACTGAGCCCCATGCGCAGGTTGATTCTGCTGCGGCACGCCAAGTCGGACCGCCCGGCCGGCGTCGCCGACCACGAACGGCCGCTCAACGACCGCGGCCGCCGGGCCGCACCGGCCGTGGGCGCCCACCTCGCCGAGGCGGGCATCAAGCCCGACCTCGCCCTCGTCTCCACGGCGACCCGCACCCGCGAGACCTGGGATGCAATCGCCGCCGCCCTCGGCACGTCGGAGATGCGATCCCACCGCGAGATCTACGAGGCGCCGGCCGAACGGATCCTCGACGTGATCCGGGGCGCACCCGATACGGCGCAGACCGTGATCGTCGTCGGGCACAATCCGGGCCTGGGCGACCTCGCCACGGCCCTGGCCGGGGAGGGGCCGCGCAAGGAGCGCACGCGCCTCGCCACGGAATTCCCAACCGCCGCCTACGCGGTGATCGATTTCGACGCCGCGACCTGGTCGGCGATCGGCCCGAGCCAGGGACGGCTCGAGCGGTTCGTGCGCCCGCGGGACATCGACCCCGAGCTGGGGGGCTGAAACCCCTCGACTCGCACCGCAAAAGTCCCGGTTTCAAAAGGTCTTCGACCTTTTGCGGGTCCAGGGCGGAGCCCTGGCGCATCGGGGCTCCGCCCCGACACCCCGCCAAAGGGCTCGACCCTTTGGAAACCCGCCATGACGCGGAGGCCGCAGCCGCTCAGGCCACCGGCACGGCGTGATGGGCCTCCACCTCCTGATGGGAGGGCAGGGGCGAGCCCGGTACGAAGGCGTCGAAGGCCGCCCAGAAGTCCTGCCGGATGGCGTCGCGCTCGCTCAGGATCTCGTGCCGGGAATCCGGCAGGACCAGGATGTGGCCGGCCTTCATCCGGGCCGCGAACCGCTCGGTGTCCAGGGTCCCGCAGACCGGGTCGGCGCCGGCCGCGACGATCAGGGTCGGCAGGGTGATGCGCGGGGCGGCGCGCGGGTCGCGCAGGCGCGCCATCGCCCGGAACGCCTCGGCGAGCCAGGCGATCGTCGGATCGCCGACCGCGCCGGCGCCGACCTGCCGGGCCGCGGCCGCGTTGCGGGCGTAGCGGACGGGATCGCGCGACAGGCGGTTGCCTTCATAGGGCTTGGTGGCGATCGAGACCGGCTTGCCGAAAGGGATATAGCGGTCGCCCAGCCCGATCCGGTGCAGCGCCCGCGACAGGAACGCCGCCCCCGCGGGCCAGCGCACCATCCGGACCGAAAGCATCGGTGCCACCGTCACCAGGCGCTGGAACGGCAGCCAGCCGTCGAGCGCCCCGATCAGGGCGACGCAGCCGCCCATCGAGTGCGCCAGGCCGACATGCGGCTCGGGCATCAGCGGCACCAGAATCGTCTCGGCCACCGCCTTCAGGTCGAGGCGGTAATCGTCGAAGCGGGCGACGTGGCCCTTGTGCGGGTCGCCGACCCGCCGGTCCGATTCGCCCTGGCCGCGCCAGTCGAACGCCACCACGGCGAAGCCGCGCGTCCGCAGATCCTGGATGGTCTCGTAGTACTTCTCGATGAACTCGGCCCGACCCTGGAGCAGGCAGATTGTGCCCCGGCAGGTCCGCGCCGTGGTCTGCCAATAGGCCACCCGCAGGGTGCAGTCGTCGCGGGTGCCGACCGCGATCAGGGTGCCGCCGGGCGGCACCGGATTGTCGGGCGTGCCGCGCAGGGTCAGGAGCGGCGGCTCCCGCCCAATCTCGCCGTCGAACCGTCTCACGGGGCCACCTCCCTGCGTCCGCGCGCCGGTGTGACCGTAGCCGAAAAAATCTCGGATTCGGCCCTTGCCGCGGGTCTTGAAGGCCGATTTTCCACCCCCGATATCTCGGTTGTGCCGGCCGTCAGGCGGCACGAAAGACGGGTCCGGCCCATCGGGCGGACCAGCCCTGCATGTTGCTCGTACGAGGATATGTCATGCGTCAGTTCGATCTCGCCCCCCTGTATCGTTCCACCGTCGGTTTCGACCGTCTGTTCTCTGCCCTCGACCAGTTCGCCACCGCCGAGGCGGCGCCGACCTACCCGCCCTACAACATCGAGCGGACCGGCGAGAACGCCTACCGCATCACCGTCGCGGTCGCCGGCTTCACCGAGTCCGACCTGTCGATCGAGGTCCGGGAGAATGCCCTCACCCTGAAGGGCGAGCGCAAGGCTGAGACCAAGGCGGAGTTCCTGCACCAGGGCATCGCGGCCCGCTCCTTCGAGCGCCGCTTCCAGCTCGCCGACCACGTCCAGGTGACCGGCGCGGCGCTGGAGAACGGCCTCCTCCACATCGACCTCGTGCGCGAGGTTCCGGAGGCGAAGAAGCCCCGCCGCATCCAGATCGCCACGGCCGGCACCCCGTCCGCGCCGGTGATTGAGGGTGACGTGCGCAAGGACGCGGTCCAGCAGGCGGCCTGATCCGGCCGCCGGCTTGAGAACCCGCTAGCGTGATGGAGCGCCCCGGCCCAGGCCGGGGCGTTTTCTTGTTGCGGCTGTCATAATGACGTGTGGGCTTCGTGCTCTTTAATGGGTCCGGACGGTGCACGCTCGTGCACCTGGAGTGAACCCGACCATGGTCGCCAATCTCGCCCGCGGAGCCTACAGCGCGCTCGGAGCCGGCTGGCAGAAGGGCGTGCAGTGGGGTGTCGGCGCGCCGATCGCCAAGCTGCGCCGGCGCCACGCGCTCGCCCAGCCCGGGCCGGCCGGCATCGCCGACGTCCTGTCGGCCGAGCGGGCGATCCGCCTGCCCGAGCCGTTCGAGGGGCGCAGCCTGGGCCGGATCGGCAATCTCGAGGTGCGGCTCGCGTCGAAAAAATCCGAGATCCGCCGCGCGCAGCGCCTGCGGTTCAAGGTCTTCTACGAAGAGATGGCGGCGATTCCGACCGGCCTGGCGGCTCTGTCGCGACGCGATGCCGACGGTTACGACGCGCTCTGCGACCACCTCCTGGTCCTCGACCATGCCGCGCCGCGGCGGAAGAAGCCCTTCGTCGAGCACCACCCCAAGGTGGTCGGCACCTACAGGTTGCTGCGCGGCGAGGTCGCCGAGCGCCATGCCGGCTTCTACTCCGAGGGCGAGTACGACCTGGAGCCGATCCTGGCGGCCCAAGGGCATCGCCGGCTGCTGGAGCTCGGCCGGTCCTGCGTGCTCAAGCCCTATCGGAGCAAGCGCACCGTCGAGCTGCTCTGGCAGGGGATCTACGCCTATGTCCTGCACCACCGGATCGACGCGCTGATCGGCTGCGCCAGCCTGGAGGGCACCGATCCGGACCGGCTGGCCCTGCCGCTCTCGTTCCTGCACCACCATGCCCGCGCCCCGGAGGAGTGGCGCGCCCGGGCCCTGCCGGAGCGGGCGGTGGCGATGGACCGGCTGCCGCGCGAGGCGGTGGACCCCAAGGCGGCGCTGCAGGCGCTGCCGCCGCTGATCAAGGGCTATCTCCGGCTCGGCGCGACCTTTGGGGAGGGCGCCGTGGTCGACCACCAGTTCGGCACCACCGACGTGTTCGTGGCGCTCCCGGTCGAGGCGATCGGCGCCCGCTACCGCGGGCATTTCGCGCCGGCGAACTGAGCCCGTAAAGATCCCGGATCCAAAAGGTCTGGGACCTTTTGCGGGTGCAGGGCAGAGCCCTGCAAAAGCCCCTCAGAGACCGGTGAACTCGGGGCTGCGCGCCCCGAACCCCGCCAAAGGGCTCAAGCCCTTTGGGATCCCTGTCGCCACTACAAATCCCCGAGCGCCAGCTGGCCCTGGTTGCGCGCCTTGGCGGGCGCCTTCGGAGCGGCGGCCTTGCGCTCCTTGGGCCGGGCTGCGGCCAGGGGCGGCTTCTTCGGCTTGGGGTCGCCGCGCATGCGGGCGAGCGCCTTGTCCCGGGCCACCGCCTCGGGGGACTGGGGATCGTCCGACAGCCACTTGCCGCGCTTGATCACCTCGTTGACCCGGCCCTGGTTGACCCCGACCTTGAAGGCGATCTCCTGCTGGGTCATGCCCGTGGAGGCGTGCAGGTCGAGGATCGCCCGGGCGAGCTCGGGCGTCATCTTCTGGCCGGTCAACCGGCGGGCCGGCTTGACCGTGCGGGTGGCGCGGTCGCGCTCGCGCAGGCGCTCCAGCAGCGCCAGCGCCATGTTCATGCCATGCTCGCGCAGGGCTTCCTCGAATTCCTTCAGGGTCGCCATCGGCGCCATCCTCCGCCGGGCTCGTGGGCCGGTTCTGTCGGGGGGAACGTGCCGGGAACGCGGCGGTTGCGCAAGCGCCCCCGGCCGGTGCCGTGGGCGGTGCCGGTGGACGGGCGATGTCATCCACCGGAAATGCGGCCCCTGGCCTCCCGGCGGCGGCTCGGCTACAGGATTGCGCCCGTTCGGCTAGGCAGGCTCAGCCCGCACCAGATGATCAGCCCGATCCGCACAGTCGCCCCCGGCGAGACCTCCGAGTCCCTGTCCCGGGAGCTGGAAGCCGGCGCGGTGCTGCTGTTCCCGGACCTGCCGTTCCCCTTCAGCGCCTTCGAGCGCCGGTTCACCGAGCGGCCCTTCGCGGACGGCAAGGCCAAGAACGTCAACATCCGGGGTGAGGCCGCAGAGCTGCGCGGCGCGGCCGGCACGCCCGAGGAGCAGGAAGCCCTGCGCCAGCTCCTGATCCGCTACCGCGCCTTCGCCCGGGACCTGATCGGCACCTACCTGCCGGACTATGCCGACCGGGTGACCCTGGCCGGGACCTCCTACCGCCCGTTCGACGTCGACCGGCGCAAGCTCAGTTGGCGGCGCGACGACACGCGGCTGCATGTCGACGCCTTCCCGTCGAACCCGATCGGCGAGAAGCGGATCCTGCGGGTGTTCCGCAACATCAACCCGGCAGGCGAGCCGCGCCGCTGGCGGGTCGGCGAGGATTTCGGGTCGATGGCGGAAAAGTTCCTGCCGCGGCTGCCGCGCTATTCCCCGCTCGCGGCGCGCGTCCTCGCCGCCCTGCGGATCACCAAGGCCCGGCGCTCCGAATACGACCACCTGATGCTGCACCTGCACGATGCGCTCAAGCAGGACGAGACCTATCAGGCGAGCGCCCCCCAGGCCGATGTGGCGTTCCGGCCCGGCGAGACCTGGGTGACCTTCTCCGACCTCGTGATGCACGGGGCGATGGGCGGCCGCTACATGCTGGAGCAGACCGCCTACCTGCCGGTCGCCGCCCAGGCGGATCCGGCCTTGAGCCCGCAGCGCATCCTGGCGACCAAGCTCGGCCGCCCCCTCCACGCCTAGGCACACACGAGCGAAGGACCCGACACCATGATCCTCGAAATCGCGCAGATCGAGATCAAGCCCGGCATGGAGGCGGCGTTCGAGGCCGGCATCACCGAGGCCTCGGCGATCTTCAAGGCGGCCAAGGGCTGCCGCGCCTTCGAGGTGCGCCGCTCGATCGAGCATCCCCAGCGCTACCGCCTGATGATCCACTGGGACACGCTGGAAGCCCACACCAAGGACTTCACCGGCTCGCAGCCCTGGCAGGATTACCGCGCCCTGGTCTCGCACTGCTTCGCCGGCTCGGTCTCGGTCGAGCACACCGAGCAGGTGATCAAGGCGTTCTGATCCGTTTCGGATGTCGCGCCGGGACGGGGCGCGACGACGGGCATGGTCTTCAGATGAAGGACTGACCGAAGTCGGTCCACCTCGTCGTCCCGGGGCCGCGAAGCGGAGCCCGGGATCCTGGCCCCGACGTGCCAAGGCCTCGCACGGAGGGCGGCGTGACGGAACCCGGCAGGGCAGGGGCGGTGCAGGCGGGCCCGAGGCGTTGCGGCGGGCCTTGCAGGTGCTAGGCTCCCCGCCGACCGGTCCCGGGGCGAATCGCCCGGGATTCGGGACCGATGGGGGCAGGCGTATGGCGTGGCGGAACCGGGTCGCGGGTGCTCTGGCGCTTCTGGCCGGCCTGGCTTCCGGGCCGACCCTCGCCCAGACGGCACCGGCCCCCCGGCCCGCCCCGCGGCCGGCGGCCGCCCCGGTGCCGGCCTTCAAGAAGGATTTCGTCCGGTCCGATCTCGCCAGCGCCGCCGTGCGGCTCGAGGCGACGCTCAAGGCCAAGGCTGGGGGGCCGCTCAAGCCGGCCGGCCAGTCCCGCGCCGCCGGGCAGACGCTGCTTGCGGCCAACAAGCCGGATGAGGCGCTCGGCCCGCTCACCGCGGCCGTGGCGGCGGACCCGGCCGACATCCGCAACTGGCAGGCTTTCTCCCGGGGCGCCGCTGCGGCCGCGGCGTTCCTGGAGGAGGGCGATTACCAGGGCCGCGCCCGCCTGCAGGAACAGGCCGTGGCGGCGGCTTACCGGGCCTACGAGCGGTCCGGGTCACCCGCCGACGCGGCGGCGGCCCTGGCGCAGCTCGGATCCGCGCTGACCGCGCAATCCGCGTGGCGCCCCGCCCTGGAGGCCTACGCCGCCAGCCTCGACCTCGACGACGTCCCGGCGACCCGCGAGACCTACGAGGCCCTGCGCGCCGAGCACGGCTTCCGCGTCCTCGGCTACAAGGTCGATGCCGATGCCGCCGCGCCGCGGCTGTGCTTCACCCTCTCGGAGCCGGTCCTGCCCAAGACGGATTACGCCCCCTACGTGGCGGTCTCGGGCAGCAGCAGCGCCGCCGTGACGGCGGACGGATCGCAGGTCTGCGTCGACGGGCTCAAGCATGGCGGCCGCTACGCGGTGGTCCTGCGCGAGGGCCTGCCCTCGACCGTGGGGGAGAGCCTGCTCAAATCCGCCGATTACGAGGTCTATATCCGCGATCGCTCGGCGCAGGTGCGGATCACCGGCCGCAACTACGTCCTGCCCCGCACCGGACAGGCGGGCGTGCCCCTGGTCTCGGTGAACGCGCCGAAGCTCGACGTGGAGGTGCTGCGCATCGGCGATCGCGGCCTGCTGCCGACCCTGCGCTCGGAGGATTTCCTGGGCCAGCTCAGCGGCGCGATCGCGCACACGCTGGCGTCCGAGAAGGGCATGCGCGTCTGGAAGGGCACCCTCGACACCGTCAAGGCCGAGCTGAACCAGGAGGCGGTGACCGCCTTCCCGGTCCTGCAGGCGGTGGGCAAGCTGGAGCCCGGCATCTACGTGCTGCTGGCCCAGCCCTCCGGCACGGGTGCGCGGGACGAGGACGGCTACGAGAGCCAGGCGACCCAGTGGTTCGTGGTCTCGGATCTCGGGCTCACCGCCACGAAGGGGCGGGACGGCGTCCATGTGGTCCTGCGCTCGCTGGCCTCCGCCCAGGTGCTGCCGGGGGCCGAGATCCGGCTGATCGCCCGCAACAACGAGGTGCTGGGCACCGCCAAGACCGACGCGCAGGGCCATACCGCCTTCGATCCGGGCCTCGCCCGCGGGGAGGGGGGCGCCGCCCCCAGCCTGGTGGTCGCCCAGGCGGGGGACGATTACGGCTTCCTCGACCTCAATCTCGGTGCCTTCGACCTGACCGACCGGGGCGTGAAGGGCCGACCCGAGAGCGGCGGGCTCGACGCCTACCTGTTCACCGAGCGCGGGGTCTACCGCTCGGGCGAGACCGTGCAGATCACCGCCCTGCTGCGCGATCCGCGCAACGCGGCGGTGCCCGACCTGCCGCTGACCCTGGTGGTGAAGCGCCCGGACGGGGTCGAGTACCGCCGGGTCTCGGTGCCGGACCAGGGGCTCGGCGGCCGGGCGCTGCCCCTGCCGCTGCTGTCGGGGGCCATGCACGGCACCTGGCGGGTCTCGGCCTATACCGACCCGAAGGCCCCGGCCTTGGGCACGACCAGCTTCCTGGTGGAGGATTACGTCCCCGAGCGCCTGGAGGTGACCCTCAAGGCCGCCCAGGCCGCGCTGCACCGGGGCGAGGACGCGCAGGTCGACGTCGCCGCGCGCTACCTCTACGGCGCCCCCGGCGCCGGGCTCGACGTGTCGGGCAGCGTCGTGGTGCAGGCGGCATCCGGCAGCGGCATCAAGGGTCTGGCGGAGTACACGGTCGGCCTCGACGACGAGACGGTGGAGGCGAGCGTGCAGGAGCTCGCGACCCACGCCACGACGGACGCTCAGGGCCACGCCACCGTCACCGTGCCCCTGCCGCAGGTGGCCGCGCCCCGGCCCCTCGAGGCCAAGATCACCCTCGCGGTCGGCGAGCCGGGCGGCCGGGCCCTGTCGCGCAGCCTCACCCTGCCGATCCTGCCCTCCGGGCCGGTGCTAGCCCTCCGCAAGACCTCCCCGGACCTGAAGGAGGGCGACCGCGCCACGTTCGAGGCGGTCTTCGCCGCCCCGGACGGGACGCTGCTGGCCCGGCCGGGGGTGACCTGGACCCTGTCGCGGGTGGAGCGGAGCTACCAATGGTATCGCTCGGACGGCCGCTGGTCGTTCGAGGCGGTCAAGACCAACCGGCGGGTCGCCAGCGGCAGCCTCGACCTCGCGGCCGGGGCCCCGGGCCGGATTGAGGCACCGGTCGCCCAGCTCGGCCGCTACCGGCTGGAGATCGCCACTTCGGGCGCCCCGGAGGCGACCGCGAGCCTTGGCTTCGATGTCGGCTGGGGCGGCTCGGAGACCGCGGACGCGCCGGACCTGCTCGACCTCACCCTCGACAAGGCCGCCTACGCGGCGGGCGACACGCTGCGGGCCAAGCTCAGCCCGAAGTTCAAGGGGCAGGCCAGCCTCATGGTCGTGAGCGACCGGGTGCACGAGACGATCGAGGTCAGCGTTCCGGCAGGCGGCACCACCGTGAGCCTGCCGGTCAAGGCCGAGTGGGGCGCGGGCGCCTATCTGGTCGCCACCGCCTACCGACCCCTCGACCAGGCGGCCAAGCGCCTGCCGGGCCGGGCGCTGGGGCTCGCCTGGTTCTCGGTGGACCGCGAACGGCGCAGCCTGGGCGTCACCCTCAAGGCACCCGAGCGCACCCGCCCGCGGCAGGACCTGACCATCCCGGTGCAGCTCACCGGGCTGAAGGCCGGCGAGGCGGCGCGGATCACCGTGGCGATGGTCGATGTCGGCATCCTCAACCTGACCCGCTACGAGGCGCCGAACCCGACCCAGTACTTCCTGGGCCAGCGGGCCCTGGGGCCGGAATTCCGCGACCTCTACGGCTACCTGATCGACGGCATGCAGGGCTCGGCCGGGGCGATCCGCTCCGGCGGCGACGCGGGCGGCGGCGACCTCGCCGACGCGCCGCCGACCCAGGCGCCGCTCGCGCTGTTCTCCGGCGTCGTGACCGTGGGGCCGGACGGGGCCGCCAGCGTGACCTTCCCGCTGCCGGCCTTCAACGGAACCGGCCGGGTGATGGTCACCGCCTGGAGCGGCAACCGGGTCGGCCAGGCACAGGCGGACGTGATCATCCGCGACCCCGTGGTGCTGACCGCGACCCTGCCGCGCTTCCTCGATACCGGCGACCGCTCGCGCCTGTTCGTGGCGCTCGACAATGTCGAGGGCCGGGCCGGCGACTACACGGTGGACATCGCTCCGTCCGGGCCGATCCTGCTCGGCGCCGGCGCCCTGCGGCAGACAATCCGGCTGGAGGCCGGAGGCCGAGGCCAGGTCGCGATCCCGATCACCGCCGCGGGGCCGGGCACCGCGCGGCTGGACCTCGCCCTGTCGGGGCCGAACCTCGACGGTCATCTCGGCCAGAGCTTCTCGCTCGGCGTGCTGCCGGGGACCGGGGCGCTGCTGCGCCGCACGGTGCGCAACCTGGCGCCCGGGGCCGGCCTGACGGTGAGCGCCGACCTGCTGGCCGACCTGCTGCCCGGGACCGGCAGCCTCTCGCTCTCGGCCTCGGCGCTGCCGGGCCTCGACGTGCCGGCCCTGCTCCAGGCGCTCGACCGCTATCCCTACGGCTGCTCCGAGCAGATCGTCAGCCGGGCGATGCCGCTGCTCTACGTCAACCGCCTGGCCGGGCTCGACAAGCTCGCCCTCGACGGCAACGTGGACGACCGGGTGCGCGAGTCGATTGAGCGGCTGCTCGCCCGGCAGGATGCGAGCGGCGAGTTCGGCCTGTGGTCGGCGCAAAGTTCAGGCGACGTCTGGCTCGACGCCTACGTAACCGACTTCCTCACCCGCGCCCGGGAGCGCAGCTTCGCGGTGCCGCAGCTCGCCTTCACCCAGGCCCTCGACCGCCTGCGCAACACCGTGGCCAACGCCACGGAGGTGCGCGACGGCGGCGCCGACCTCGCCTACGCGGCCTACGTGCTGGCCCGCAACGGTCGGCCGGTGATCGGCGACTTGCGCTACCTCGCCGACACCAAGCTCGACGCCTTCGGCTCCGGGCTCGCCCGGGCACAGCTCGCCGCTGCCCTGGCGCTGCTGGGTGATCGGGGCCGCGCCGCCAAGGTGCTGGATTC
Organism: Methylobacterium sp. ARG-1; assembly: GCF_001262595.1. NCBI lineage: Bacteria > Pseudomonadati > Pseudomonadota > Alphaproteobacteria > Hyphomicrobiales > Methylobacteriaceae > Methylobacterium > Methylobacterium sp. ARG-1. Next base: position 70,545 of record NZ_LHCD01000023.1, on the reverse strand, counting down.
GGCACTCACCCTGCTGAGATCCCAGCGGGATTCGGGCCAGTACCGGGCCGATTACGGCTCCCGCCTGCGCGACGGGGCCGGGGTGATCGCGCTGGCGGCCGAGAGCGGGCTCACCCAGACCGCCCTGGCCCCGGTCGCCGCGGTGATCGGAGAGGAGCGGCAGGACCTTCTTCGGTCGACCAGCACGCAGGAGAATGCCTGGCTGGTTCTGGCCGCCGAGAACCTGTCCAAGGAGGCCGAGTCGCTATCCTTCAGCCTGGACGGTGCGGCGCAGACCGGGCCGCTCGCCCGGATCTACCGGAGCCCGGCGCTCGAGGGCCGCAGCGTCTCCCTGGTCAATACCGGCCGGGTCCCAGTCCAGGTGATGCTGGGGGTGAACGGCAACCCGCTGGTGCCTGAGCCCGCCGCCGCACAGGGCTACACGGTCGAGCGCACCTTCCACCGGCTCGACGGCAGCGTGGTCGATCCCGCCCACGGCCTGCGCCAGAACGACCGCCTCGTGGTCGTGCTCAAGGTCACCGAGGACAAGGCCAGGGATGCCCGGCTGCTGCTGGTCGATCCGCTGCCGGCGGGGCTGGAGATCGACAACCCGAAGCTGCTCGATTCCGACGCCCTCCAGGGCCTCGCCTTCGCCAAGTCGGACGTGGAGCCGGTCCATACTGAGTTCCGCGACGACCGCTTCGTGGCCGCCTTCGATCGCAACCCCAGCCAGTCGGCGTTCTTCACCGTGGCCTATACGGTCCGGGCGGTCTCGCCGGGCACCTACGTGCATCCGGGCGCGTCGGTGGAGGACATGTACCGCCCGGCGCGGTTCGGCCGGACCGCGACCGGGAGCGTCGAGATCGGGGCGGCGCGCTAGGGCTCCGACTCGGGCGGTCGGCACCGGGCGGTCGGCACCGGGCGGTCGGCACCGGGCGGTCAGGACGAGCCGCCGAATCGCGGACGCACGCGCGATGACCGATGAACCCGCCCGAACGCAACCGTCCGGCCGCGCCCTCACCATGCCGCTGCGTTGCAGCGGCGACATGGTGCGGTGCGGAACCTCGGCTGGCGCTGTCACTTCTCCCAGGTCCCGTTCGGAACCGTGGAGGTGATGCCCGATGCCGGACCTCGATGCCCTGACCGGCCGTGCCGCCTCTGCGCTGGCCTATCTGCCCTGGTGGGCCGAAAGCCTGATCGTCGTCGTCGTCTGCTGCGCGGTGGTGATGCCGCTGCACGGCGTGGCCTATCGGTCGATGAAGCGTGCCGTGGCGGGCAAGAGCCTGTTCTGGCGCTCCCTCGTCTCGCGCACCCACGGCCCGAGCCGGCTGGGCCTGATCGTCGTGGCGATCAGCCTCGCCCTGACCACCGTACACCTGTCCTGGGAGGTGCGGGTGGCCCTCAACCAGATCCTGCTCGTCGCCTTCGTCACGCTGACCGGGTGGTGCTGCGCCACCGCGCTCCACATCGCCACGGTGATCTACCTGCGCCGGTTCAAGCTCGACGCCGAGGACAACCTGCTGGCGCGCAAGCACTTCACCCAGATGCGCATCCTGGAGCGCGCCGCCGTGACCCTGGTCGGCCTGATCACCGTCTCGGTGGCGCTGATGACCTTCGAGCCGGTGCGCCAGTACGGGGTGAGCCTGCTGGCCTCGGCGGGCGCCGCCGGCCTGATCCTGGGCTTGGCGATGCAGCCGGTCCTGTCGAACCTCGTGGCCGGGATCCAGATCGCCATCACCCAGCCGATCCGGATCGAGGACGCGGTGATCGTCGAGAACGAGTGGGGCTGGGTCGAGGAGATCACCTCCACCTACGTGGTGGTGCGCCTCTGGGATTGGCGCCGGCTGGTCCTGCCGCTCACCTACTTCATCCAGAAGCCATTCCAGAACTGGACCCGCGACGGCGCTTCGCTGATCGGCAGCGTGTTCCTCTACGTCGACCACCGCGCCCCGGTTGCGCGGATGCGCGAGAAGCTGTCCGAGATCGCCGCCGCCACGCCCCTGTGGGACGGCAAGGTGGTGAACTTGCAGGTCTCGGACGCTAAGGAGAACACGATCGAGGTGCGGATGCTGGTGAGCGCCCGCAACGCGCCCCAGGCCTGGGACCTGCGCTGTGTGATCCGCGAGGCGATGATCACCTGGCTCCAGGCCGAGCACCCGGAGGCCCTACCGCGGCACCGCACGGAATGGGTCGGCGCCGAGGAGCCGCCCCTGCGCCGCGCGGACGGGCATCGGATCGCGGCGTGACAGTTCAACCCGGAGCGCCTGTTCGCCGAAGTCTTGGTTTCAAAAGGTCCGGGACCTTTTGCGGGTCCAGGGCGGAGCCCTGGGATGGATCTCGGGGCTGCGCACCCCGAACCCTGCCATTGGGCCCCGGGCCCTTTGAAAACCCCGCCTTCTAATCGTCGGCGCCGGCGTAGAAGCTCTCCACGCCGATGCCCTCTTCCTGCATCAGCCGGGCCCGGGCGCGCAGCTTCTCGGTCTCGCTCTTCAGCTGGCCGCAGGCAGCCAGGATGTCCCGGCCCCGAGGCGTGCGCACCGGCGAGGCGTAGCCGGCATTGAACACGATCTCGGAAAAGCGCTCAATCCGATCCCAGTCCGAGCATTCGTAGCGGCTGCCGGGCCAGGGGTTGAACGGGATCAGGTTGATCTTGGCCGGGATGCCCTTGAGCAGGCGGACCAGCTCGCGCGCATCCGCGTCGGAATCGTTGACGCCCTTCAGCATCACGTACTCGAAGGTGATGCGGCGCGCGTTGCTCACGCCCGGATAGGTCCGGCAGGCCTCAAGCAGCTGGGCGATCGGATATTTGCGGTTGAGCGGCACCAGCTCGTTGCGCAGGTCGTCGCGCACGGCATGGAGCGAGATCGCCAGCATCGCGTTGGCCGCCTCGCCGAGGCGGGGGATCTGCGGCACCACCCCGGAGGTCGAGACGGTGATCCGCCGCCGGGAGAGGCCGAGCCCCTCCTGGTCCGACATCACGCCGACCGCGTCGATCACGGCGTCCAGGTTGTACAGGGGCTCGCCCATGCCCATGAACACGATGTTGGTGACCAGCCGTCCGACCTCGCCGGCCCCGGAGGCGTCGCGGCTGGGCATCTGGCCGGCCCAGTCGCCGAGCTCGTCCCGGGCGACCACGAGCTGCTGCACGATCTCGGCGGCCGAGAGGTTGCGCACGAGGCGCTGCGTGCCGGTGTGGCAGAAGGAGCAGGTGAGGGTACAGCCGACCTGGCTCGACACGCAGAGCGTGCCGCGGTCCGGGCCCGGGATGTAGACGCACTCGATCTCGGCGCCGCGATTGTGCTCCTGCGGGTTGGTCGGCGCCATGCGCAGCAGCCACTTGCGGGTGCCGTCGCGGGAGACCTGGCGGCTCGCCACCTCGGGCCGCTCCAGGGTGAAGTGCCGCGCGAGTTCGGCCTTCAGCGCCTTGCCGACATTGGTCATCGCGGCGAAGTCGGTCGCCCCGCGGAAATTGACCCAGTGCCAGATCTGGCCCGCCCGCATGCGGCTCTCGCGCTCGGGCACGCCCATGCCGATGAGCTGCGCCTTGAGCGCGTCCCGGGTGAGCCCGACCAGCGACGGCGGCCGGCCGGGGAGCAGCGCGGGCTGGAAATCGGGCGCCTTCTCGATCGCGGGTTCGGCCGCGCGGGCGCTGTCGAGCGACGGCGTCGCCATGATGATCGATCTATCCTCAGGGCGCTCACCGCCGACGGGGAAGCCGGTTCGGCGACAGGGAGCGCGTCACGACAAAGGCCCAGGCGCCGCCGGTCACGCGGGGATCGGCGGTGTCTGGGCGTTGAAGGATTCTATATAGGCGATCGCACCGGCGAACGCGAATGCGCGCCGCCCACAGGTGACCCGACGGAGTGCGATGGCAGGCGATACCGAAGCCGGACAGGCGATCTACAATTCCGGGACCCTGCAGCTCTACGACCTCGTCGTGCTGCGCCTGTCGAACCCGCTCATCTGGCGCTGCCCGACCGCGCGGATCCTCGCCCTCTACGACCGGCACGTGGGCGCGGCGCATCTGGATGTCGGCGTCGGGACCGGCTGGTACCTCGACCGCTGCCGTTTCCCGTCCCCGGCGCCCCGGATCGGCCTGATGGACCTCAACGCCGACAGCCTCGACTATGCGGCGCGGCGCATCGCCCGCTACCGGCCCGAGCGCTATCAGCTCGACGTGCTCGGCGGCCGCCCGGCCACCGGCATCGCGCCCTTCGCCTCGATCGGCCTGACCTACCTGCTGCACTGCCTGCCGGGGGACATCGCGGCCAAGGCTGCCGCCTTCGACACGGTGCGGCCCTGCCTGCGCGACGACGGGACCGTGTTCGGCGCCACGATCCTATCCGGCGGCGTCCCGACCACGGCGGCGGCGCGGGCCCTGATGCGGGTCTACAACCGGAAGGGGGTATTCTCGAACACGGGCGACACGTTGCCGGCCCTGCGGGCGGCGCTGGACCAGCGCTTCCGGTCGGTCGAGGTCACCGTCGAGGGCTGCGTCGCCCTGTTCGCGGCCCAAGGGCCGCGCTGACGCGGCCGCCCTCGTCGCGCGCACGAAAAAGGGCGCCCGCAGGCGCCCTGATCCATCCGGCGAAGTCCCAAAGCGTCAGGCGGCGGCGGTCTTCACCGGGACGCCCTTCTCGGCCAGGAAGGTCTGCAGCTCGCCCGACTGGAACATCTCCCGGGTGATGTCGCAGCCGCCGACGAACTCGCCCTTCACGTAGATCTGCGGGATGGTCGGCCAGTTCGAGAAGGCCTTGATGCCCTCGCGGATGCCCTGATCGGCCAGCACGTTCACGCCCTTGAACGGCACGCCGAGGTAATTGAGGATCTGCACCACCTGGCCCGAGAAGCCGCATTGCGGCATCTGCGGCGTGCCCTTCATGAACACCACCACGTCCTGGGAGGCGATCTCGTTCTGGATGGTCGTGTTGGCGTCGGTCATCACTCTGTCCTCAGTTATTCAATCTCGTATGTGCGGTCTCGATCAGCGGCGCGCAACCGAGGCGGCGATCACACCAAGCGTGTGATCGATATCGAAGCAATCCGTCAGAAGGTCCTCGGGCGAGACCGGGCACGCCTTGGGCAACCCGGGAAGAAGCTGGTTCCCATAGACCCCGAGACCAGCCTCCGCAGCTGTGACCGCAGATTTCCAGATCCTGGGCCAGTTCAACCTCTGCCGCATGGACGACTCGTAGGCATTCCAGGCCGTGATCTGGAATGTCGCGATCTCCTCGCGCCAATGCAAGCTTGACGGGGCGAGGGGCGCCGAGGCGCGCTTTAAGAGGTGGGCGAGCGTCTGGATCAGCAGGCCCTCGACCGCTCGCAAATGGGACCGCCCCACGCTCTCGATCTCCTCCGCGACGTTCGCCCAATCGACCGCATTCGACAGGTCGCTGCGGGTTCCGAGCGCGCGCAGAGCCGCAGCCTGCTCTTCGGCCCAGGTGACGATGTCGTCGTCGTAGAGACTCGGTCGGTCCATCGGGCGGACTCTCGCGAACGGATGCTAATCCTGCGGGACGCCCGTGGTCAGCGCAAGGGCGTGCAGCACGCCGCCCATCCGGCCCTGGAGCGCGCCGTAGACCATCTGGTGCTGGGCGACCCGGGTCTTGCCCTTGAAGGCCGCGGACAGGACGGTGGCGGCATAGTGGTCGCCGTCGCCGGCCAGATCACGGATCTCGACCTGCGCGTCGGGCAGCGCTTCGCGGATCATGCGCTCGATCTCGCCCGCATCCATCGGCATCGGGAAACTCCTGGGGCGTAACGGGTGGTCAGGCGGCCGGCGCGGCCGGCTGGCTCGCCATGTAATTCGGCAGCCAGCCCTCGTGGGCTTCGATCAGCTCGGACAGGGATATGGTCTCGCCGCCCGGCAGGGTCAAACGGTCGGAGCCGGTCACCCCGACCACGGCGGCGTCGATGCCCTGGGCCGAGGCGCTGTAGAGCAGGTCGGTGGCCGCCTCAGCGTCGCATGCCAGCAGGTAGCGGCCCTGGTCCTCGCCGAACAGGTAGGCATGGGGGGCCAAGTTTACCGGCACCTCCGGCAGAGCCGCGCCGATGCCGCCGGCCATGGCCATCTCGGCGAGCGCCACCGCGAGGCCGCCATCGGACAGGTCGTGGACGGTGTCGACGATCCCCGCGGTGATCAGCCCGCGCACGAAATCGCCGTTGCGGCGCTCCAGCGAGAGATCCACCGGCGGCGGCGCGCCCTCTTCCCGGCCCTCGATCACCGCCAGATAGGACGACTGGCCGAGCCAGCCCTCGCCGGCGCCGACCAGCACCAGCACGTCGCCCTCGCGCTTGAGGGCGAGGGTGGCGTGGCGCTCCACGTCGTCGAGCACGCCGACGCCGCCGATGGTCGGGGTCGGCAGGATGCCGACGCCGTTGGTCTCGTTGTAGAGCGAGACGTTGCCCGACACGACCGGGAAGTCGAGCGCCCGGCAGGCCTCGCCGATGCCCTGGAGGCAGCCGACGAGTTGGCCCATCACCTCGGGCTTCTCCGGGTTGCCGAAGTTCAGGTTGTCGGTGATGGCGAGCGGCTTGGCCCCCACCGCGGTGATGTTGCGCCAGGCCTCGGCCACGGCCTGCCGGCCGCCCTCGACCGGGTCGGCCTCGCAATAGCGCGGGGTGACGTCGCAGGTGATTGCCAGCCCCTTCGGGCCGTCCTCGACCCGCACGATCGCGGCGTCGCCGCCCGGCTTCTGCACGGTGTTGCCGAGGATGAAGTGATCGTACTGCTCGTAGACCCAGCGCTTCGAGGCGAGGTCGGGGGAGCCGACGAGGCGCTTCAGCGCCTCGGTGAGCGAGGCCGGCGCCGGTACCGTGGATGCGGCGATCACCGGCTGGTGGGTGTTGGCCAGGTGCGGCCGGTCGTAGAGCGGCGCCTCGTCGCCGAGTTCCTTGATCGGCAGGTCGGCCACGGTCTCGCCGTGCCACTTGATCACGAACCGCAGCGTGTCGGTGGTCCGGCCGATCACCGCGAAGTCGAGCCCCCACTTCACGAAGATCGCCTCGGCCTCGGCCTCCATGCCGGGCTTGAGCACCATGAGCATGCGCTCCTGGCTCTCGGACAGCATCATCTCGTAGGGGGTCATGCCGGCCTCGCGGGCCGGCACCTTCTCGATATCAAGCTCGACGCCGAGGTCGCCCTTGGCGCCCATCTCGACCGCCGAGCAGGTCAGCCCCGCCGCGCCCATATCCTGGATGGCGATCACCGCGCCCGAGGCCATCAGCTCCAGGCAGGCCTCGAGCAGCAGCTTCTCGGCAAAGGGGTCGCCGACCTGCACGGTCGGGCGCTTGGATTCGGAGGCCTCGTCGAACTCGGCGGACGCCATGGTGGCGCCGTGGATGCCGTCGCGGCCGGTCTTGGAGCCGAGGTAGACGATCGGGTTCCCGACCCCGGTGGCGGCCGCGTAGAAGATCGCGTCGGTGCGGGCGAGCCCCACCGCCATGGCGTTGACCAGGATGTTGCCGTCGTAGCGCCGGTGGAAGCCGGTCAGGCCGCCGACGGTGGGCACGCCGAAGGAGTTGCCGTAGCCGCCGACGCCGGCCACCACGCCCGAGACCAGGCCGCGGGTGCGCGGGTGGTCGGGGGAGCCGAAGCGCAGGGCGTTGAGCGCCGCGATCGGCCGGGCGCCCATGGTGAACACGTCGCGCAGGATGCCGCCGACGCCGGTCGCCGCGCCCTGGTAGGGCTCGATGTAGCTCGGGTGGTTGTGGCTCTCCATCTTGAAGACGCAGGCCAGCCCGTCGCCGATATCGATCACGCCGGCATTCTCGCCCGGACCCTGGATCACCCAGGGCGCCGAGGTCGGAAGCCCGCGCAGGTGCTTGCGCGAGGACTTGTACGAGCAGTGCTCGTTCCACATCGCCGAGACGATGCCGAGCTCGGTCAGCGTCGGATCGCGTCCGATCAGGCCTCGGAAGCGCTCGTACTCCTCCGGCGTGAGGCCGTGCTGGGCCACGAGCTCGGGGGTGATCGGAACGTCGTTGCGGAACATGCGAAGGTCTCGGCAGAGAGCGGTCCGTCTTGAGAGACGCATACCGCGGCGAACCCGAACCGGGCTGAGATCTCAAGCTGCCCCGGCTCTAAAGCGGAAGCGCCCGCGCTGGCAACATCCGCCGACGCGGGGCAGGGGGCGTGGAGCCGGATCGGACGGATCCGCGCGGTCGGCCGCACGGCGAGGCCGCAGCGCTAGATTCCGGTCTCACCACCCGGCCCCTCGGGCGGCCCATCCTTCTTGCAGCGGGCGACCAAGACGTGCACCGGCTCCGGTCCGGTGACCACGTCGAGATAGTCGAAGCCGCTGTCGCGCTGGCTCGCCATGAGCAACTGGAAGTGCATCTGGAACAGGTTCCACTGGCGCCGGCCGACATCGGCGCCGGTGATCAGCTCGTGGATCGCCACCCAGCGCACGGCCGGTCGGGCGGGATCGGGCGGGGTGAGACCGCAGGCGGTGATCGGGTTGTTCTTGTGGATCGACAGCCAATCCCAGGTGGCGCGCACGTCGAGCCATCCGATCTGCGCGGCCCGCCCGAAGCGCATGAGGCTGTCTCGGAATGTCCGGGCGGCCGGGTCGAGGCCGAGCCAGGGGATGACGCTGCCGATGCTCACGAACGAGACCGGCGTGCCGCGGCTGCCGAAGCCCGGGTCGCGGGCGAGCACCCGGTCCAGCGCCTCGATGCCCAGGAAGCTCGACGAGGAATGGCCGACCACCACCACCTCGTCGGCCTCGCCCTCGGCGGCGTGGATGCGTGCCGCGAAGGCATCGAGCCGGGGGTCCATCTCGGGCGCCTCGCCCGCCGCGTAGGCATGCGTGAAGGCGGTGTCGTCCACGAGGTGGGGCACGTAGAGCGGCTTGCCCCGGGTCGCCCGGATCAGCCCGGCCAGGATCGCGTAGGCGAGCGGCGGCACCGCCACCAGGGCCCAGGGCTGGAGCGCCGCCGGTGCCAGGCTGGTGAGCCCCGCCGCCGCGGCGAGGCTGAGAAGCGCCAGCGCGATGTAGATGTAGTGGACGCAGAAGATCACCGTGGAGAACCGCCAGGCCTCCCGGCGCAGGTTCGCCATGTAGCCGGACCGCCACAGCCGCCAAAGCAGCGCCGGCACGCCCCGGAGCCGCGTCCAGTCGGATTGCGGGAACCGGGCGCGGACGATGTCCTCCCAGCGCAGCAGGACGTAGCGGGTCGAAACCCCGCGCGACTCCGCCGTCCAGGCGAGCTCGATCCCGTCCGCCGAGCGGACCGGATCGCCGACCGTGATCGCGGCGCCCCGGCGCGCAGCGGTGAACCGGGCCTCGCGGCGGAACAGGCCCCAATAGGTCTCCGGATCGCGCGGGTCGAAGCCCGGCAGGTAGAACACGATGCGGGAGGTCAGCGTCCGCGATGCCGTGCCGGCCGGCTCGCCTGGGTCGTTCTGGGCCGGTGTGTCGGCGACGGGGGCGGGAATCGAAATGACGCGTCCGATCGGTACGAGTGGGCGGCGAGCGCTCTACACGACGCGGCCAGGCGCGCCGAGGGTGAAACTGCGTGGGGCTTGCGCCGAGCCGGCGCTCACGCCGCCGGTGGATGGGCCAGGAACTCGCCGATCGCCGCCACGAAGCGCTCGCCATAGGCCTCGCGTTTGCGCTCGCCGACCCCGTGGACCGTGCGCAGGGCCCAGAGGTCGACGGGCTTCTGCCGGGCCATCTCGATCAGGGTCCGGTCCGGGAACACCATGAAGGCGGCGATGCCCTCGGCCCGGGCCAGGGTGGCGCGCAGGCCCCGCAGATGCTGGAACAGCGCCTCGTCCGTCTCGGAGAGCGCGATCTCGCCATCCTCGCGCGGCGCGGCCCGGCGGCGGTCGCGGGATTCGACCTTCGGTTCCGGGTCGGGGCGCAGCTTGACCGGCTCGCGCCCGAACAGGATCGCCTCGCCCTTCTCGGTCATGGACAGGCCGCCATAGCCGTCGGCGTTCTCGGCGATCGCCCCGGCGGCGAAAAGCTGGCGCAGGATCGCCCGCCAGGCGGCCACCGGCTTGTCGGCGCCGACCCCGAAGGTCTTGAGGCTGGTATGGCCGTTGCGGCGGACCTGCTCGCTCTCCTTGCCGTGGACCACGTCGCAGATATAGGCCGCACCGAAGCGCTGGCCGGTGCGCACGATCGCCGACAGGATCTTCTGCGCCGCCACGGTCCCGTCCACCAGGGTGACGCCACCGCGGCACAGGTCGCAGCGGCCGCAGGGCTCGCTCGCCTCGCCGAAATAGCCGAGCAGCGACTGGCGCCGGCAGGTGGCGCCCTCGCACAGGGAGATCATCGCCTCGAGCTTGCGCCGCTCGACCCGGCGGCGCTCGTCGGAAATCTCCTTCTCGTCGATCTGGCGGCGGCGCAGCGCCATGTCGTCGAGGCCGTAGAGGGTCAGCGTGTCGGCCGGCAGCCCGTCGCGGCCGGCGCGGCCGATCTCCTGGTAGTAGCCCTCGACATTGTTGGGCATGTCGGCGTGGCAGACGAAGCGCACGTCGGGCTTGTTGATGCCCATGCCGAAGGCGATCGTCGCGGTCATCACCACGCCGTCCTCCTGGAGGAACCGGTCCTGGTTGCGCATCCGCGTGCCCTGGTCGAGGCCGGCATGGTAGGGCAGGGCGTCAAACCCGTCCTTCTTGAGGGTCTCGGCCAGCTGCTCGACGCGCTTGCGCGAGGAGCAGTAGATGATCCCGCTCTCCGCCCGCCGGTGCTTCAGGAACCGCTCGATCTGCCGGGCCGGGTTGTCCTTGGGCTGGAAGGTCAGCCGGATGTTCGGCCGATCGAAGGAATGGACGAAGATCTTCGGGCCGCGCCCCTGCGGGAACAGCCGCTCGGCAATCTCGGCCCGGGTGGCGGCATCCGCGGTGGCGGTCAGCGCCAGGGTCTGGACGTTGCCCAGCGCCTGCCGGGCCCGGGCGATCTCGCGGTATTCCGGGCGGAAATCGTGCCCCCATTGCGAGACGCAATGGGCCTCGTCCACGGCCAGCCGCCGGACCCCGACCCCGCGCAGGGCCTCGATGCAGCCGTCCATCAGGAGGCGCTCGGGGGAGACGAACAGCAGCCGCAGTTCCCCGGATCGCAGGCTGCGCCAGGTCTCGCGCGACTCGGCCTCCGCCACCGTCGAGTTGAGGGTGGCGGCCTCGACGCCGACGCTGCGCATCTGCTGCACCTGGTCGTGCATCAGCGCGATCAGGGGCGAGACCACCACGGTCAGCCCGGGATCGACCAGGGCCGGGAGCTGGTAGGTCATCGACTTGCCCGAGCCCGTGGGCATGACGGCGAACACGTCGTCGCCGTCCAGAACCGCGCCGATCACCTCGTCCTGCCCGGGGCGGAAATCCTCGTACCCGAAGGTCTTCTTCAGCGCGGCGCGGGCCTCGTCGAGGCGGGTCATCGGGATCCTTGTTCGGGGTGGCGGCGCGCGGCTTGCGGCGCCCGTGTCGAGACACTAGCCTTTCAGATCTCTACACGGGGACGGTCATGCCGCTCAATATCCGCAGCGAAGAGGTGAACCAGCTCGCGGAGAAACTGGCCTCGCGGGCCGGCGTGAGCAAGACCGAGGCGGTGCGGATCGCGCTCACAAACGAGTTGGAGCGTCAGAACCGCGACAGCGATGCGTTCATGGAACGGATCAGGCAACTTCAGGACGAGCTTGCCTCCTATCCGAAGACCGGCCTGAAGGCGGACAAGGCGTTCTACGACAGCCTGAACGACGAGTGATGTTCGTCGATGCCTCGGCCATCGTGGCGATCCTGGTCCGGGAGCCGGGCCACAAAACCCTGCTCGATCACCTTCGCGACTCAGCCGTGCGGTTGACGAGCGGTGTGGCCGTCTACGAGGCGTCCTCGCCGTCGCCCGCCTTCAGAGGATCGAGCCGAAGGTTGCCGAGGCCGTCGTAAGCAGCTTCCTGGAAGCGACGGGCCTCGTATTGATCCCGATCACCGGCACCGAGGCGCAGCTCGCCACCGCGGCCCATGCCCGCTTCGGCAAGGGCCGCCATCCCGCCCGTCTGAACCTCGGCGACTGCTTCGCCTATGCCTGCGCGCAGGCCCACGGCGTGCCGCTGCTGTTCGTCGGCGACGATTTTCCGCAGACAGATATCCGCTCCGCCCTAGCCTGACGCCTTCGGGCCTCGGAACCGAGACACGACCCGACGGCCTTGATGGGGCATCAGCCGCCGTGGAACTCCGCCACGTGCTGAGCCACGATCGCGTCGAAGGAGGCGTCCGCCCGAAAGCCAAGCGCCAGAGCCGCCTCCGGCTCGAACGCCTCCGGCCAGGAGGAGACGATCCGGGCGACGGTCGCGTCGGGCTCGCGCCGGATCAGGGCCACGGCTTTGTCGCCGGCCACGCGCCGCAGGGCCTCGATCTCCTCGGCCACGGTGGCCGAGACGCCCGGCATGGTCAGGCTGATCCGCGGGCCGATCGCCGCGAGGTCGAGCCCGGCGGCGTGGACCAGAAACCCCACCGCGGCGGCGGGGCTCGCGAACCAGTGGCGCACCGTCTCGGGGACCGGCAGGATTGCGGGCTGGCCGGCCAGAGGCTCGCGGATGATTCCGGAGAAGAAGCCCGAGGCCGCCTTGTTGGGCTTGCCCGGGCGCACGCAGATGGTCGGCAGGCGCAGGCCGATCCCGTCGAGGAAGCCGCGCCGCGCGTAATCGGCAAGCATCAGCTCGCCCATCGCCTTCTGGACGCCGTACGAGGAGGCCGGGCGCAGGATGAAATCGTCCGGGATCACCTTCGGGAAGGGCGGCCCGAACACCGCCAGCGACGAGGTGAAGACCAGCTTCGGCCGGTAGCCGTCCGCGGCGTTGGCCCGGCGGATCGCGTCGAGCAGCAGCCGCGTCCCGTCGAGATTGACCCGGTAGCCCAGCTCCAGATTGGCCTCGGCCTCGCCCGAGACCACGGCGGCCAGGTGGAAGATCACCCCCGGCCGCTCGGCGATGGCGGCCTCCGCGGCGCCGGGGGCGGTGAGATCCGCGGCCTCGGCCTTCACCGGGCCGGAGAAGCCCGCGGGTGCCGTGGGCGGCACCACGTCGAGCAGGGTGAGGGCGGTGAGCGGCGCGCCGCCGACCGTGCCGTCCGCGACCAGGGCCTCGACGAGGCGACGGCCGATCATGCCGGCGGCGCCGAGAATCAGAGCGTGCATGGGAGACCTCTTCGTCCGATTGTTTGCTGCGTCAGGCCATCATGTCCAGGGCGCGCCCGAAGAAGTCCGGGCCGCCGAAATTGCCGGATTTCAGGGCGAGCAGCATCGGCTCGGGCCGCCCGGCGGTGCGCAGGATCGGCACGCCCGCGGCGATCTCGGGGCCGAGCAGGAACGCCCGGAGCCCGAGCCGGTCGACCACGGCGCCCGAGGTCTCGCCCCCGGCCACCACGAGCCGGCGCACCCCGCGGGCGACCAGCCCCTCGGCGATGGCGGCGAGCGCAGCCTCGATGGCGTGTCCGGCGGCGTCGATCCCGTGCTCGGCCTGGAGAGCACGGACCGCCTCGGGGGTCGCCGAGGAGGCGATCAGCACCGGGCCGGCGGCCAGGCGCGCTTCGGCGAAGGCCAGGGCCTCGCCGACCACGCGGGCCACCGCGTCGGCGCCGGCGAGAAGAGCCTTCGTGTCGAGACGCAGCACCGGCATCTGCGCCTCCGCGGCGGCGACCTGCTGAAGCGTCGCCTGCGAGCAGCTGCCGGCGAGGCAGGCCGCGGCCCCGCCGACCGGCTCGCCCATGGCGGAGCCGGCCGCATCCCGGGTGCCGCGCCCGTCGGCAGCGAGGGCCCGGGCGAGGCCGAGGCCGAGCCCCGAGGCCCCCACCGAGAACTTCCTCGCGATGATTGCCCGGCCGAGCACTTCGAGGTCGCTGTCGAAGATCGCGTCTGCGATCGCCGCCTGCTTGCCCTCTTCCGCCAGGGCGTCGAGCCGGGCCGCCACCGCCTCGGCGCCGCGTGCCACCGTGGCTGTGTCGATGAGCCCGACCGCGCCCGCGCTCTGGCGCGCCAGCACGCGCACGAGGTTGGCGTCGCGCATCGGGTTGAGCGGGTGGTCCTTGAGCGGGCTCTCGCTCAGCGGCACCGAGCCCACGAACAGGTTGCCCTGGTAGACGCTGCGGCCCGTCTCCGGGAAAGCTGGCGTGACCAGCGCGATGCGCTCGCCGGCCGCCTCCCGCAGGGCGTCCATCACCGGGCCGATATTGCCGGCGTCCGTGGAGTCGAAGGTCGAGCAGACCTTGAACATGACGTGGGCCGCGCCCCGGGCCCGCAGCCAGCGTTCCGCCTCGCGGGACCGCGCCACGGCCTCGTCGGCCGGGATCGACCGGCTCTTGAGCGCCACCACCACCGCGTCGGCCTCCGGCAGGGCGCGGTCATCCTCCGGCACGCCGATGGTCTGGATCGTGCGCAGGCCCGCCTTGGTCAGGGTGTTGGCGAGGTCCGAAGCGCCCGTGTAATCGTCGGCGACGCATCCCAGCGCGAGGCTCATCGGGCTCTCCCTTGATAGGCGGTGAGCCAGCCGAGGCCGGCTACGGTGTCGGCGGCCGGGATGTACTCGCAGCCGACGAAGCCGGCGTAGCCGAGCCGGTCCAGCTCGTCGAACAGGAACGCGTCGTTCATCTCGCCGGTGCCGGGCTCGTGCCGCTCGGGCACGCTCGCGGTCTGGACATGGCCGATGATCGGCATCAGCGCGCGCAGCCGCATGGTCACGTCGCCGTGCAGGATCTGGCAATGGTAGAGGTCGAACTGGAGCTTCAGGTTCGGCAGCGCCACTTCGTGGATCAGGTCCGCCGCCCGGCCGAAATCGTTGAGGAAGTAGCCCGGCATGTTGCGGCCGTTGATCGGCTCGAGCACGAGGTCGAGGCCGGCCGCGCCAAGGCGCTCCGCCGTCCAGGCCACCGCCCGGCGATAGGCCTCGGCGGCTTTGGCGTCATCGTGCGGGGCGAGGCCCGCCATCAGGTGCAGCCGGGCGACGCCGGTCGCCTCGGCGTAGCGGAGCGCCGTGTCGACGCCGGCCTTCAGCTCATCCAACCGTTCAGGCAACGCCGCCAAGCCGCGTTCGCCCTTGGCGAAATCACCCGGCGGTAGGTTGAACAGGGCCTGGGTCAGGCCGTTCGCCCGAAGCCGCTCGGCGATGGCCTCGGGCGGATGCTCGTAGGGGAACAGGAACTCGACGGCGTCGAACCCGGCGCGGGCCGCCGCCTCGAAGCGGTCGAGGAACGGCACCTCGTTGAACATCAGGCTGAGATTGGCAGCAAAGCGCGGCATGTTTTTGGGACTTTCTCGGCTCGTCTCTCGGCACCCGTTCGATCTGCTCAGCAGGGCGTCATTCCACCCGCGCCCTCATCCTGAGGTGCGGCGAAGCCGCCTCGCAGGAGCCCTCCAGACACCACTGTGCCCCTGGAGACCGCCTTCGAGGCCCAACGATCTTCCATCACCGGGCACCTCAGGATGAGGGGATGGCTGGGATCGGCCCCGGTCCTGTCGACGACGCGCCTCATGCCTGACCGGGCAGCTTGGCGCCCGAGACCTGCGCGTAGAGCCGCGCCACGGAGGCGTCGTCGTCCCGGCCCATGCCGGCGCCGGACGCCATCAGGAACATCTGGAGCGCCGCCGCGGCCACCGGGACCGGATATTTCTCCGCCCGGGCCATATCCTGCACGATGCCGAGATCCTTGACGAAGATGTCGACCGCGCTCTTGGGGGCGTAGTCGGCGTCGAGGATGTGGGGCACCCGGTTCTCGAACATCCAGGAATTGCCTGCCGACTTGGTGATCACCTCGTAGACGCGGGCCAGGTCGAGACCCTGCTTGGCGGCGAAGCTCATCGCCTCGCAGGCGGCGGCGATGTGCACCCCGGCCAGCAGCTGGTTGATCATCTTGAAGGCGGCGCCCTGGCCGGCTTGGTCGCCGAGCTCGTAGAGCGTGCCGGCCATGGCATCGAGGGCGGGGCGCGCCTTGGCGAAGGCGGCGGGCGAGCCCGAGGCCAGGAAGGTCAGGCCGCCATCGGCGGCGCGGGCGGCACCGCCGCTCATCGGGGCGTCGAGATAGTGCCGGCCGGTGGCCTCCAGCCGCGCCGCGAGCGCCCGGGCGACGGCCGGATCCATGGTCGCCGAGGAGACGAAGACGGCACCCTCGGGCATCGCCGCGGCGGCGCCCTTTTCGCCGAACAGCACCGCCTCGGTCTGGGCGGCGTTGACCACCACGCTCACCACCACGTCGGCGCCGCGGGCGGCCTCCGCGGGATCGGCCGCTGCGGTCCCGCCGGCTGCCTTGAAGCGGGCGACGGCCTCCGGGTTCACGTCGCAGGCGGCGACGGAGAAGCCGGCCCGCAGGAGCGACCCCGCCATGCCGGAGCCCATGGAGCCGAGGCCGATCACCGCGGCGCGGCCTGTCTGCGTGGTGGTGGCCATCGGGTTGGCTCCTGCTCTTGATGACGGGACGAGTGAGGCGACGTCACTGGTGAAGCGCGCTCTCCTCCCCCTTGTGGGGAGCTGGAGGTGGGGTGGCGCAGGAGGCACCGCTGCACCCCGTCGGCACCACCCCCACCCCTGGCCACTCCCCACAGGGGGGAGGGGGAAAACCTCAGCGGTTGACCATTTTGGCCGGGGTGACGAACACGCAGACCGAGCCGACCACCAGCATCACGGCGAGCGCGTACATGCCGGCCGCGGTGCTGCCGGTGGCGTCGCGCAGCGCCCCGATCACGTAGGGGCTGACGAAGCCCGCGAGATTCCCCACCGAGTTGATCAGCGCGATGCCGGCGGCCGCGCCGGCGCCGCTCAGAAAGGCGGTGGGCAGGGACCAGAACAGGGGTGAGCAGGTCAGAACGCCGGCCGCCGCCACCGAGAGCGCCGCCACGGCGATCGTGGTCGAGCCAGCCGTCGCCGAGACCACGAAGCCGACGGCGCCGACGAGCGCCGGGATGATGAGGTGCCAGCGGCGCTCGCGCATCCGGTCGGCGCTCAAGCCCAGCAGGACCATCACGATGGCCGCGCACAGGAACGGGATCGCGCTGATCAGGCCGATATTGAGGTTGCCCTGCACGCCGGACGCCTTGACGATCGTCGGCAGCCAGAAGGTCAGGCCGTACTGGCCGGTGACGAAGGCGAAGTAGATCAGGCTCATGAACCACACGCGGCCGTTGCGGAACACGGTGGCGATGGAGTGCGGGCTGGATTCCTTGCCGTGGTTGTCGGCGGCGATGTCGCGGTCGAGAACCTGCTTCTCGGCGTCGGTCAGCCACTTGGCCTCGGAGGGCCGGTTGTCGAGGTAGAGGAACACCGCGACGCCGATCAGCACCGCCGGCACGGCCTCGATCAGGAACATCCACTGCCAGCCGGACAGGCCCTGGGCGCCGTTGAACGCGTCCATGATCCAGCCGGAGAGCGGGTTGCCGAAGATGCCGGAGATCGGGATTGCGGCCATGAACACCGCGATGACCTTGGCCCGCCGATGGGCCGGGAACCACTGCGTCGTGTACAGGATCACGCCCGGGTAGAAGCCCGCCTCGGCCAGGCCGAGCAGGAAGCGCATCCCGTAGAAGGTCCATTCCGAGTTCACGAACATGAAGGCGCCGGAGATCACCCCCCAGGTGATCATGATCCGGGCGATCCAGACCCGGGCGCCGACCCGGTGCAGGATCACGTTCGACGGCACCTCGAACAGGAAGTAGCCCAGAAAGAAAATGCCGGCGCCGAGGCCGTAGACCGTCTCGGAGAATTTCAGCTCCTGGGACATCTGGAGCTTGGCGAAGCCGACATTCACCCGGTCGAGATACGCCACCACGTAGCAGAGCATCAGGAACGGCACGAGGCGCCAGAACACCTTCGCGTAGGTCCGGTCGACGAAGGATTTCTCCTCCGCGAGGGCAGCGCCCCGCAGCGGGGCGGCGTGAACCGGCATCGGCGTTCTCCCTGGTCCGGGCCGCGTCGCAGGGCGGTCCGGGAATGGTCTTCACCGCTCGTTCCGGCGGCGCTGGCGCGGGCTGTAGCGGCTTTTGGCAGCGCTGCCAATCCGGTTGTGCGGAATAATGCAGGGGGCTATGTCGGGGATAAGGCGCCGCCGAACGCGAGACCTGCATCCGATCCAACCCCCTCATCCTGAGGTGCCGACGCGCAGCGGAGGCCTCGAAGGAGGCCTCCAGGGACCACGCCGACATCTGGAGGGCTCCTTCGAGGCCCGCTGATGCGGGCACCTCAGGATGAGGGCGTGGTTGGGAGGAGCGGAAGAGGCACGAAAAGGCCGGGAGATGGACGGATTCCAGCCGCCGGGGCGGCTCGTGACGCTCACCGACGTCGCCCGCGAGGCGGGGGTCGGCGAGAGCACGGTCTCGCGGGTCCTGCGCAACCATGGCTCCTACTCGAAACGCGCCGGCGAGCGGGTCGCGGAGGCTGTGGCCCGGCTCGGCTACGTGCCGAACCGGCTGGCCGGCAGCCTCGCGGGACCGGGGGCGAGCGCCCAGCTCGCCGGCGTGATCGTGCCGTCGCTCGCCAACGTGGTCTTCCCCGACCTGCTGCGCGGGCTGACCGGCGCGCTGGACGCCGCGGGCATCCGCTGCGTGATCGGGGTGAGCGACTACGACCCGGACCGGGAGGAGGCGTTGGCCGCCGCGCTCCTATCCTGGCGCCCGGCCGCGCTGCTGCTCACCGGGCTGGAGCACAATCCCGGGACGGTGGCCCTGACGAAGGCCGGGGGCGTGCGCGTGGTCGAGATGATCGACACGGACGGGGCGGGGATCGACGCCGTGGTCGGCTTCTCCAACCGGGCGGTGGGGGCGGCGAGCGCCCGGCACCTCGTGGCCCGGGGATATCGGCGCATCGCCTATCTCGGCCACGACCTGCAGGTGGACCTGCGGGCGGGCAAGCGGCTGGCCGGGTTCGAGGCCGCCTTGGGTGAAGCCGGCCTGGCGCTCCAGGCCCAGGAGATCCGGCCCGGGCCGTCCTCGCCGGGCTCCGGGCGGGCGGGCCTGGAGGCGCTGCTGGCACGCAATCCGGACCTCGACGCGGTGTACTTCTCCAACGACGACATGGCGCTCGGCGGCTACTTCGCCTGCCTGGCGGCGGGCCTGGCCGTGCCGGGGCGGATCGCCCTGTTCGGCTTCAACGGGCTCGACTTCGCGGCGGCGATGCCCCAGCCCCTGTCGACGGTGCGCACCCCGCGCCTGGAGATCGGCCGGCAGGCCGCCGCCTGCCTGATCGGTGAAGGTCCAAAAAGAATCGATCTCGGATTCGAGTTGATCGAGGGAGCGACCGCATGAGCGACGAGAGCCGGCTGCGTGAAGACATCTGCCGCTACGGCCGCTCGCTGTTCGAGCGCGGCCTGACCCCGGGCTCGTCGGGCAACATCTCGCTGCGCCTGCCCGATGGCGGCTGGCTGGTGACGCCGACCAACGCGTCGCTGGGCTTCCTCGACCCGGCCCGGATCTCGCGGCTGGACGCGGACGGCCGGCTGGTCTCGGGCGACAAGCCGACGAAAGAAATCCCGCTGCACAATGCGCTCTACGAGAGCCGAGGCGAGGCCAAGGCGATCGTGCACCTGCACTCGACCCACGCGGTGGCGGTCTCGATGCTGCCGGAGATCGACCCGCGCCAGGTTCTGCCGCCCCTGACCCCCTATTACCTGATGCGCACCGGCGGCACCGCGCTGGTGCCCTATTACCGCCCGGGCGATCCCGCGGTGGCGGACGCGATCCGGGGGCTCGCCGGCCGGTACAGCTCGGTGCTGCTCGCCAATCACGGCCCGGTGGTGGCCGGCGACAGCCTGGAGGGCGCAGTCTTCGCCACCGAGGAGTTGGAGGAGACCGCCAAGCTTTATTTACTCCTGCGCAACCTCAACCCGCGGCAGCTGAGCCCGGGGCAGGTGGCGGATCTCGTCAGCCATTTCGGGCTGACCCTGCCGGCGGTGGAGGATCATGCCGGGCACGATCACGGGTGAGAGGACCTCCGCTTAAAGGGTTCGGCCTCACCGTCATCACGCGCTTAGCGCAGTGACCCAGGGCAGCGCGTCATCGCCGAGCGCGGCGCCACACTGGGTTGCTTCGCTGCGCTCGCAATGGCGGGAGAAGCGCTCAGCGATCGCATGGAAATTGCGCGGCCTCCGACCAATCCCCGTCATCCTGAGGTGCTGCGCAGCCGCCGCGAAGGAGCCCTCCAGCCGGCCGCGCGATCCCTGGGGCCCTCCTTCGAGGCTCGCTGCACTCGCGCCTCAGGATGTGGGGAGGGATGGGACGGCCGCCGCTACCCCTCGATCTTCGAGAAATCCGCCACTGCCCGGGTCGCGGCGCGCAGCGCGTTGAGGAGCAGCAGGCGGTTCTCGCGCAGCTTCGGGTCGGGGGCGTTGACGGTCACGTCCTGGAAGAAGGCGTCGACCGGCGCGCGCAGGGTCGAGAGCGCCCGCATCGCCCCGGCAAAATCCTCGCTCGCGATGGCCTGTGACGCCGTCGCGGCGGCGCCCGCCAGGGCCTCGGCGAGGGCCCGCTCGGCCGGCTCGCCGGAGGCCGCCAGGGCGGAATCGGGCGCGGCATCGTAGGCGCGGCCGTCCTTCTTCTCCTCGATCCGCAGGATGTTCGAGGCGCGCTTGACCCCGGCCAGCAGGTTCTTGCCGTCCTCGGTGTCGAGGAATTGGCCCAGCGCCTCGACCCGGCGCACCACCATCAGCAGGTCGTCCTGGCCGGGCAAGGCGAAGACGGCGTCGATCAGGTCGTGGCGGGCGCCCTGATCGCGGAGATAGACCTTGAGACGGTCGGCGAAGAAGCCGAGGAGGTCGGCGATCTGCGGATTCGCGAGCAAATTCGTATCGGGGGGCAGAGCCGAGAGCTCGGCTTCGATGCGTTCGATCCCACCCGAAAGATCGAAGATCGCGACCATCCGGCCTGCGGGTTGTGCGTCGAAGGCATCGGGCAAGACGGAGCCGGCAAGCGGCAACCGAAGCCCGTTCTCCAAGATCAGCCGGATCACGCCGAGGGCGGCACGGCGCAGGGCAAAGGGATCCTTGCTGCCGGTCGGCTTCTCGTCGATGGACCAGAAGCCGGCGAGCGTGTCGAGCTTGTCGGCGAGCGCCACCGCGATCGAGACGGGATCGCTCGGCACCCGGTCGGAGGGGCCGACCGGCTTGTAATGCTCCTCGATGGCCGCGCAGACGCTTCCGTGCTCGCCCTGGAGCGCCGCGTATTTGCGGCCCATCAGGCCCTGGAGCTCCGGGAACTCACCGACCATCTCGGTGACGAGGTCGGCCTTGGCGAGGCGGGCGGCGCGCTCGGCCAAAGCCGGGTCGGCGCCGACCAGGGGCGCCAGCTCCTTCGCCAGGGCGGCGATGCGGGCGATCCGCTCGCCCTGGGTGCCGAGTTTCTCGTGGAAGACGATGGAGCCGAGTTTGGGCAGCCTGTCCTCGAGCTTCGTGGCCTTGTCGGTCTCCCAAAAGAATTTCGCGTCCGACAGGCGCGCCCGTACCACCCGCTCGTTGCCGGCGGTGATCGCCTGGCCGCCGTCGGAGGCCACAAGATTCGAGACCAGGATGAAGGCGGGGGCCAGATCCTCCGAGCCGGATTTGCGCAGGACGAAGCACTTCTGGTTCGCCCGGATGGTCGCCCGGATCGCCTCGGCCGGGATGTCGAGGAAGGCCGCGTCGAAGGAGCCCATCAGCACCACCGGCCATTCCACCAGACCGGCCACCTCCTCCAGCAAGCCCTCGTCCTCCACGAGGTCGAGGCCGCGCGCAAAGGCGAGGTCGCGGGCGTCGTGCAGGATCACGTCCTTGCGCCGGTCGGCGTCGAGGATGACCTTCGCGCGCTCCAGGGCCTGGATGTAGTCGTCGAACCGTCGGACCTCGATCGGCCCCGGGGCCAGGAAGCGGTGGCCGTAGGTGACGGTCCCGGCCGCGATGCCGCCGACCGCGAACGGCACGACCTCGGGGGTCTCGGTCTCCGGCCCGAAGGTCGCGACGATCGATTGCAGCGGGCGCACCCAGCGCAGGGCGCCGGGCTGGGCCGAGGCCGCGCCCCAGCGCATCGCCTTCGGCCAGGGGAAATTCCGGATGATCTCGGGCAGGAGCTCGGCGAGCACGTCCAGGGTCTCGCGGCCTGGGCGCTCGATTACCGCGAGGAAGAACTCGCCCTTTTTCGGATCGGTAATTTTCTGCGCCTCGTCGAGGCTCGACAGGCCGGCGCTCTTTAGAAATCCCTGGATTGCGGCCTCGGGGGCGCCGACCCGCGGGCCGCGACGCTCTTCGCGGACGGCCTCGCCCCGGGCGGGCAGGCCGGCGATGTGCAGGGCCAGGCGGCGCGGCGTCGAGAACGCCCTGGCGCCCTCGTACAGGAAGCCGCGCTCGACCAGGGCGTCGGTGACGAGCTTCTTGAGATCCTCCGCCGCGCGCCGCTGCATGCGGGCGGGGATCTCTTCCGAGCGGAGTTCGAGCAGGAGGTCGGGCATGGCGCGGCCATATCGCCGCGCCGCAGGCCTGTCGAGGGTCGGCGGATCGGACTCGTGTCGATCCTCAGCGCGCGCGTTGCCGAAACGGCGCGTTCAGTGCGCCTCGCCCTTCAGGATGGTCGTGAGCTGCCACTTGCGGTCGCCGATCGCGTGGGCGTCGGACACCCGCCAGGCCCCGTCCTCGCGCACGAGGTCGTAGACGATGGATTTCGAGCCGTCCCCGCCCTTGCGCTCCACCGTGACCTTCGCCTGGTCCGTGCCCTCCGTGGCCTCCTTGAAGGTGAGGGCCTTCACGGTATCGGGCTTCACAGGCTCGCCGTTGAGGCGATAGTCGAAATCAAGGCTGCCGGTGGCGCCGTTGGCCTGCTTGGCGTCGGCATCGAACAGGCCCTGAAGGCGCTTGGTGTAGACGGCCGAGTGATTCGGGTGCGGCTCGGCGTAGAGCTTCTTGACCACCGCCTCCGGGCCGGGATC
Source organism: Methylobacterium sp. ARG-1 (assembly GCF_001262595.1). Taxonomy (NCBI): domain Bacteria; kingdom Pseudomonadati; phylum Pseudomonadota; class Alphaproteobacteria; order Hyphomicrobiales; family Methylobacteriaceae; genus Methylobacterium; species Methylobacterium sp. ARG-1. The sequence goes on along the minus strand of NZ_LHCD01000023.1, from coordinate 47,697 downwards.
GGCCGCGAGCGCCGGGCCGAGGCCGAACGCGAGGACGCCGAGGGCGAGGAGGATCTGTTTCATCGTAGGATTCCCGCGTCTGCGGACGCGCCGGAGCGCGCCGGTTGGCGGGGGTTGCAACGCGCGAGGGCTCAAGCGGCTCCGTTGGCGACGGCCCTGGCGGCACTTGCGCGAATGCGAGCCCAACGCACATGATGCGGCATGTCGTTCGACACGCTGTATCAGTCTCGTGATCCGGTGACGCCCCGGCCGGCCTTCGCCGAGCTGAGCGTGATCGCGGTGCTGCGCGATGTACAGGCCGACGACGGCGTCACGGTTCCGGCCGGTACGGAAGGCACGATCGTGGGCATCTGGGCCGGTGGCGAAGCCCACGAGGTCGAGTTCGACGAGCCCGTGGTGGGCAATGCCACGGTTCGCGCGGAAGCGCTGCGGGCGGCCTGACGGCTGTGGCCGGCGATCCGCGGCGCTTCTTCTGCACCGCCTACCCGCTTTGAGGCCTCCCCGGGCCGCGGTTCACCCTCAAGCCCCGCCAGCCGCCGTCTTGAGCCACGCCGCGCCGCAGGCCTTGGCGAGTTCCCGCACCCGCAGGATGTAGCTCTGGCGCTCGGTGACCGAGATCACCCCGCGGGCGTCGAGCAGGTTGAAGACGTGGCTCGCCTTGATGCACTGGTCGTAGGCCGGCTGCGCCATGCGGTGGCGGTCGGTCTCGGCGGCAGGCGCACCCGCATCGAGATAGGACCGGCAGGCGGCCTCCGCGTCGGTGAACTGGCGGAACAGCATCGCCGTGTCGGCCGCCTCGAAATTGTGCCGGGAATATTCCTGCTCGGCCTGCAGGAACACGTCGCCGTAGGTGATCCGGTCGGCCCCCTCGGCGCCGTTGAAGTCGAGGTCGTAGACGTTCTCGACGCCCTGGACATACATGGCGAGCCGCTCGAGCCCGTAGGTCAGCTCGCCGGCCACCGGGGCGCATTCGAAGCCCGCCACCTGCTGAAAATAGGTGAACTGGCTGACCTCCATCCCGTCGCACCAGCATTCCCAGCCGAGGCCCCAGGCGCCGAGCGTCGGGCTCTCCCAATCGTCCTCGACGAAGCGGATGTCGTGGAGCTTCAGGTCGACCCCGATGGCGTCCAGGGAGGCGAGGTAGAGTTCCTGGAGGTTCGGCGGGTTCGGCTTCAGGATCACCTGGAACTGGTAATAGTGCTGGAGCCGGTTCGGGTTCTCGCCGTAGCGGCCGTCCTTGGGCCGGCGCGACGGCTGGACATAGGCCGCCTTCCAGGGCTTGGGACCGAGGGCGCGCAGCGTGGTCGCCGGATGGAACGTGCCGGCGCCGACCTCCATGTCGTAGGGCTGAAGGATCACGCAGCCCTGCGCCGCCCAGAACTCCTGCAGCGTCAGGATCAGCCCCTGGAACGATTTCTTTTGGGACATGGGCGGCGAAGGCTCGGCGATGCGGGGCGGGTCTGTGTGTCGGCGGGCCGGTTTAGGTGCGGGCGGCGGGGGGTGCAAGACGAAGGCCCCTTCGGCATGCCCGGCTCCCCTTGCGCTCGGAGGACGGACAATGGTCAGCTTCCCCCGATGCAGCGCGGGAGACGCGGATCGTGACCACCAGTCCGGACAGAATCGAGATCCGCCCGATCGGCCCCGGGGACCGGGCGGCCTGGCTGCCGCTGTGGCGGGGCTACCAGGCCTTCTACAAGGTCGACCTGTCCGAGGTGGTCACGGAGAGCACCTGGGGCCGCCTCAACGATCCGGCCGAGCCGGTCGACGGCGCCCTGGCCTGGCGCGACGGGGAGGCGGTCGGGCTCGTCCACCACATCCGCCATCGCTCGGCCTGGACGATCGGCGATTACTGCTACCTCCAGGATTTGTTCGTGGCGGATGTTGCCCGCGGCGCAGGAATCGGGCGCCGGCTCATCACGCATGTCTACGAAGCCGCGAACGCCGCCGGTTGTTCGCGCGTCCACTGGCTGACCCACGAGACCAATACCGACGCGATGCTGCTCTACGACCGGATCGCGGAGCGGTCGGGCTTCATCCAATACCGCAAGAACCTCTGACATCAGCAGCGGGCGTGCGCCGAAGCACGCAGGCCCGACTGTTTTCGGAGCATAGCGGGAACCGTCAAGTTCGCGGCCAAGTTATCGCCGCAAACAGGGGATTTCGGCACCGTCCGCGGGCCGAACACGACGGACCAGCGATCATGCAACAGGCTCGCACGCTTCACGATTTCGGCCGCAAGAACCTCGCCGTCCTGGCCGCCATCGCCGTCTCGGCCATGGCCGCCACACCGTTTGTGATGAGCGCCAGCCGCGCGCTGGCGACCCCGGAGGAGCCGACCGTCACGGCGACCCTGCGGGTCGATCCGGTGGAGGTCTCCCCCGTGGCGGCCCCCAGGGAGGCGGCGCCCTGCCTACGCAAGGTGCGGGTCGTCTACAGCGGCTACGGCACCCCGTCCGACGCCTGCACCACCCGCTGAGGGGAGCAGCCCCAGGCGCGGCTGGTCAGGCCGCGCCGTGCGCCGGCGCCTCACCCGCGAGACGCTTCAGGTAGAGTTCCTCGAGATCGATCTCCCCCTCCAGCGCCCGCAGCACCGAGCTATGGATGCGGTTCTCCCGATGCAGGGCGATCAGCGCCGAGCGACCGGAGCGCACGGCCAGCAGCGCGGCGGCGAAATGCTCGGTCTTCTCGGCAGCCAGCGCCCCGCGCTCGTCGCGGTCCCGGGACGACGCCCGCACCCGCCGACGATAATCCTCCACCAGGCGCGGATGCTGCAGCGCGCCGGACCCGGGCGACACCAGCCGCTCCAGGGCGGCGAGCCCGGCCTGGTTCATCACCACCCGCGCCATCGCGGCGTCGAGATGGCCCTCCGGCAGGCTCTGATGCGGGTCGAGGCGCAGCCGCCGGATGAGCGGACCGAGCGTCGTGCCCTGGACCAGCACTGTGAACAGGATCACCGCGAAGGCCGCCACCAGGATCGCGTCACGGCCCGGGAAATCCACCGGCAGCGCCAGCGCGGCGGCGAGGGTCACCACCCCGCGCATGCCGGCCCAGCCGATGATCAGCGGCACCCGGGGATCCGGACGGGGCTCCTGGGCGCGCGCCCGCGCCGACAGGGTCCGCCGCAGGTAGACGGCCGGAAAGACCCAGAGCAGCCGAGCGACCACGCAGGCCGCCGTGACGGTGACCGCCAGGGGCAGGCCGGTGGCGAGCGGCCCGAGCTCGCCCCCCGTCCGGGCGAGCACGCCGCGCAGGGCCAGGCCGATCAGCACGAAGACCAGGGCCTCCAGCACGAACACCACGAATTCCCACACCGCCACGGCGTGGCGCCGGACATGGGCGTCGAAGGTCTCGTGCTCGCGCCCGCCCATCATCAGCCCGCAGGCCACCACGGCCAGCACCCCGGAGGCGTGGATCTCCTCGGCGGCGAGATAGGCGGCGTAGGAGGCCAGGAAGCTCAGCACCGTCACGGCGTTGGCGTCGCGCAGGCGCCGCACCAGCGCGTCCACCGCCAGGCCGCAGGCAAGCCCGACCGCGACGCCCGCCACCGCCAGCCAGGTGAAGCTGCCCGCGGCCGCCCAGGCGTTGAAGCTGCCGGTCAGCGCCGCCGCGACGGCGAAGCGGTAGAGCACCAGGCCCGACGCGTCGTTGACGAGGCTCTCGCCCTCCAGGACCGTGACCATCCGGCGGGGCAGGGCGACCCGGGCCAGCACCGCCTTGGCGGCGACCGCGTCCGGCGGCGACACGATGGCGCCGAGCGCGAAACAGGCTGCCCAGGGCAAGGCCGGCACCACCGCGTGGGCGACGAGCCCGACGACCAGGGTGGTGAACAGCACGGCGCCCAGCGACAACGACAGGATTGGGCCGAGGCTCGCCCGGAAGTCGCGCCAGACGGTGAAATAGGCCGATTCGAGCAGCAGCGGCGGCAGGAACAGGACCATGATCAGGTCCGGATCAAGATCGAAAGCCGGCAGGCCCGGCGCCACCGCCAGCGCCATCCCGCCGAGCACCAGTGCGGCGGCCGGGGGAAATCCGAGCCGCCCGGCCACCAGAGACAGCAACAGGGCCGCCCCGAGGAGCGCGAGGATCAATTCGAACAGGGCAACGGATGTCATCGATGGATCAGTCTCGGCGCGGAAGAACCGCTAAGCGTGGCCGTTCTAATCCGGTTTCTTACGGTTGCCGAACCGTCTTGCCGATCTCGATCGTCCGAAACCTCTTATCCATCGAAATTCCCGACCGGCCGCCGGATGGATTCGCAATCGCGCAGGCCTTGGAAGCGTAACGGCTTCCGTCGAGGGCCGACGCTCAGTCTGACCAGCGATCCTCCGGTGCCGGCGGGAGGCCGTCCGGCCGGTTCATGAAGCGATCGAAGGCAGCCTGATCGGCGCGTCCACCGCGTTCAGCCAGGAACGCACCGGACTTCATCGCCGAAAGCTTCTCGGCCACGGCGGTCGCGACGAATTGGTCCAGCGTCGTGCCGCCTTCGCGCGCGATCCGCTCGGCCGCGTCGGTCAACGCGTGTGGGAGATGCACCGTGACGCCGCCATCCATGACTCATCAGCTCCTTCTCAGGATGTCGCCCAGACTGGCGACCGCGATCCCGAAGACATCGAGAACGGCTCCGAAATCCGCCTTGTTGAACGTGACGATCGCGTCGGCACGCCCGTTCACCGCCGCTTCGAGCACCATCTCGTCCGCCGGATCCCGCAGGCGGGGACGCCAGAGACAATGGATCGCAACGGGCTTGGCGAACAGGGCCAGCACGTCGAGGACGTTGACGACATCCGCCGCCGAGATCCGCGCCGCCTGCAGATGCTCGGGCCGCAGGGCGACGGCCTCGTATTCCAGGAGGAGCGGGACGCTGAGCAGCATCCGGATCTCGCCGGCCCGGATCCGGCGCAGCAGCGCGGCCGACCCGCCCGACGGGCTGCGCAACGCCGCCACGATGATGTTGGTGTCGAGAACCAGGCGCATGAACGGGGCCGCGTCGGTGCGGCCCTCAGGCTAGCGCCGGATATCGGCACCGGCACGAGGCGCCAGGTCTTTGCTGCGTCTTGTTTTTTCCGCAAGCCGGAAACCACCCTCCGGGACGATGCTCGCGCTCAGAGCGCCCCTTCCCGCACCGCCCCGGGATCGGCCAGGGCGTGGAGGATGCGGGCAGCGCTGTGGGCGAAGCGGAGGGTGACGGCCTTGCGGCGGGGGCCGCTGAGCGGGTGCTCGGGGGCCTCGCGCAGGATGCCAGCGCCGTAGCCGTCGGCGACGATCAGGCCGCATTCCTCCGGGATCAGGGATTCGGGCACGTCCTCGGGGATGGCGAAGAAGAACCGGTCGCAGAAGTCCCTGTAATCAGGCCACTTTCGGTCGGCGCGGAAATCCGCGACGCTCGACTTGATCTCCACGATGGTGAGCCGGCCGGCGCCGCACAGGGCGATCACGTCGGCCCGGCGGCCGTTGACCAGGGAGAATTCCGGCAGGGTGACACAGCCCATCTCTGAGAACAGGCGGCGCACGCCGCGCTGGATCCGCAGGGCGGTGGGCGATTGCCGCCGGTCGGGGGGCAGGATCATGGCGTCCGCCGGGAGGGCGGGGAGGCCGAGGGAAGCGGGCATGCGGGGCCGGGATGCGCCTGTGTCGAATCGGGACATCCTGCCGAATCGTGCCGCGCCCGTCACCTGCGGCGCGGCATCGCCCCCGGATCGCGGCGAAAACAACCCGTTCAAATCAAGGGTTTAGTCCCAAAAAAACCTGGATCGCGGCGAGCCCGTCGGTGAGGGCGGCGGGGCCCGGCTGGAGGATCAGGGGCGCCTTGATCTCGTGGATCCGGCCGTCGCGCACCGCCGGGATCGCGTCCCAGCCAGGACGGGCGCGGATGCGGTCGATATTGACCTTCTTGCCGCACCAGGAGGCGAGGATCACCTCGGGGGCGGCGGCGATCACCTGCTCTGGGGTGACGATCCGGTCCTTCGCGGCCGGCTGGCGACCGAGCTCGGGGAAGACGTCCCGGCCCCCGGCATAGCCGATCAACTCGGAGACCCAGCCGATTCCGGAGATCATCGGCGCGTCCCACTCTTCGAAATACACGCGCGGGCTGGGCCGTCCCTTCGCAGACTCGGCCGCCGCCTGCAGCGTCGCTGCGAAGGATTGCGCCAGCGCCTCGGCCCGCTCCGGGACCCCGACCAGGGCCCCCAGGGTGCGGACCATCGCCAGGCAGCCGGCAACATCCCTCTGGTTGAACAGGTGGACGGCGATACCCGCGCGGGCCAGGTCGGCGACGATCCCGGCCTGGAGGTCGGAAAACGCCAGGACGAGGTCCGGCGCCAGCGCCAGGATCTTGGGGAGGTCGGCGCTGGTGAAGGCCGAGACCCGGGGCTTCTCCCGGCGAACCCGGGGCGGGCGCACCGCGTAGCCCGAGACGCCGACGATCCGGTCCTCCTCACCCAGGAGGTACAGGGTCTCGACGGTCTCCTCGGTGAGGCAGACGATGCGCTCCGGCGGGAAGCGGCGCATCAGCGGGCCGTCCGGATCACCGGTCGAGCCAGGTGAGCAGCCCGGCCCCGGGGGCGAGCAGCACGAAGGCCCAGACCAGGGCCGAGCCGACATTGGCCAGCTGGAACGGCAGCCGCGCCAGGCCGAGGGTGCCGGCGAGCAGCGGCACCAGGGCCCGGGCCGGCCCGAAGAAGCGTCCCAGCGCCACCGCGGCGATGCCCCAGCGGCCGATGAAGGCCTCCGCCTTGGCGACGAGGTCGGGATAGCGCCGCAGGGGCCACTTGGTGCGGGCGCCCGGCCCGACCCAGCGCCCGACCTCGTAGGAGAGCCAATCCCCCAGGGAAGCGCCGAGCGCGGCCGCGCCGATCACCGGCCAGAGCGGGATGTCGGCCCCCCCGACCAGGGCGCCGATGCCGACCAGGATCACGGTGGCCGGCACGAACAGCGACAGGATCGCGATCGACTCGCAGAAGGCGAGCCCCCCGGCGATCAGCGGGGTCCAGACCTTGTGCGCCTCGACGAAGGCGAGGGTCGAGGTGCGCAGGGCTTCGATGTCCATCGGGCTCGGGGGGCGGCGGGGCGACCCGCCCCATCTGAGGTGGGGACGGGCGGGGGACAAGGGTTTTGGGTGATTGAACTTGGCTTAGGAGTAGGGGCGGGAGCACCAGCCTATGAACCTAACATATTGATTAATCGCCCTTTGCGATTGTTCTTGCTACCGACGGCAAATCCAGAGCCGGCGTTGCAGGGGTCGGCAACCCGCCAGTTTGTTCATCATTTGTTCGCGTGCTATAGATAACTCCCTAAGGAGCCTGCAGCAGTTTTGTCACAGCGGTTAAGCTTCCTGCTCAATCCGGCCACGCCATGGATGGACAACTTAAACGCGATTTGCACTCTTCGCTGTCTGTGAAGGAGGAGTACAAATGGCTCAAGCCGAGGACGTGCCGATGAGCCGGCAGGAGTTCTCGGTTGCTTACGACGGCCCCTCTCGTGCGGACGACCACTCTATTGATGTCCGGAACTTGGCGCCAGCGCTGCTGGCATTTGGCCGACTGCTGCGCGAAGCTAATACAGAGTTTAATGGCAAAAAATCCACAACTAAAGTTTTAGTTGTCTCAGATTTTGAGCACAAATGCTTTAACATAAATTTTGAACTGATCGTTGGATTTTACGATCAAATCAAGCAATTGCTCGGGCTGGATCAAGTAAAAACCGCGAAAGAAATACTTGAATGGATCGGCCTTCTGAAAGGTCCGCTGTATGGAGTTGGGCTTGCCACAGGCTACATAAGTTTTTTGAAATATCTAGATTGGAAAAAAGGCCAAGATATTATAGAAGAAACAGTCGAATCTGACCCACGCGGAATTACAAAAGTTACAATAAAAGGCAACGGCAATAGCGTTTGCCTGACACCAGAAATATATAGCCTATCAAAAAATCCAAAGGCGCTTCGTGCAACTCAGGATGCTTTCTTGCCACTAGGGCATGATGGATTTGAGACAAGGCGTGTTTCTGGGGATGAAGAGGATACGCCGGAAGATTTTACACCCGAAGAGGTTGCCAATATCGCCGCGTCTTGTGTGAAGGGAATAGAAGAAAGCAAAGAGGTCAACGAGCCAGACGTTGAAGAAACACCCGCATGGCTAAGCGTTTATTCGCCAGTATACGATGCAAGCGCAACAAACTGGCGGTTTCGACTTGGGCTGGAAACCATACACGCAGACATTACCGAGACAACAATTGCACAAGATGCACTGGAAAGGGGCGGCGCATTATCAGGCGATACGTACCAAGTTGTGCTGGAAATAACCACACATTATGACTCCGACAATAATCCTAAACAACCAACTTACAAAATTAAAAAGGTTATGCGCTTCGTTCCCGCGCGCACTACTAGGCAAACGGATTTATTTAATCCCGATGGCGCCTGACAAGATATCGATAAATTAATTTTTCAAATTTACCGCTAGATATGCAGGCTATGTCTTAAACCGAGCTCTAGGACAATGTCGCCCGCAGCGGCGGTTCTCCCCCGCGATCCGAGAATCACCGGCATTGAACACCCTGTCGATCTAGTCCGACGTCGACTATGGCCCACTCGGCAACGCCGCTTCGATGGTCCCGATGCAGCGGCGCGGGGTCGAGGTCTGGCCGGTCCACATCGTCCCGTTCTCAAACCATCACGACTGACGCCCGGTCGTCGACGCGGAAACAATCAGCGCCACGGTCCGGGACATCGGCGGGCGCGGACGGTGCGGCACCGGGAGCGTCGCGCTGGCGGCCTCTCCGGCCTCGGCCCCACCACGCAGCACGCCCCCATCCCATCCCCGCTGCGCAGACCAACTTCGGAACGGAACCGTCGCGCGTCGCATTGCTGGCTCCACATTCGGGAGCTTGCCGTGAGACCCACCCTTCTCGTCCTCCTCGGGCTGTCGCTCCTGGCCGTCCCGCAGCACGTCCGGGCGCAGGCTGGGGCCGGTGAGGCGTATACGACCCTGGAGGCGGACGCGCCCCGCCCGGGGCCGCCGCCGCCGCTGCCGGACCTGTCCGATCCGAACGGGCGGGCGGGCGAGGCCCTCAACGAGCCCGGCGAGCGCTCCGGCATCCCCAAGACGCTGCGGTCCTCCGGCTCCAAGGCGGGCGGTCCGGCCAACGACCTCAACCCGAGCGGGCAGGCGGAGGCGCCGGCGCCGCCCAAGGGCGATCTCGGCAAGGTCGCGGCCGGGCAGGACCTGTTCCACGGCAATTACTGCGGCAAGGGCCAGCGCGGCGCAGGCCTGCCCCCGGTCGACGCCCTCGACGCCGCCTGCATGCGCCACGACGCCTGCTACGACACCGCCGGCTACAGCTCCTGCGCCTGCGACGCGACCCTGCGGCGGGAGGCCGGGGCCGTCTCGGACGCGCCGGATGCCTCGCTGGAGACGCGGCGCCGGGCGCTGAGCGTCACGCAGGCCACGGTGGCCATGAGCTGCCGCGCGCCCTGATCGTCTCACGGATTCCCGCGGGGCGCCGGGCCGCCTGTCGGCCTCAAGCCGAACCCCGATGGGGCAGGACCGGCGGATGCGGGCCGTCGGCCCAGGGCCCCAGCATCCGCCCTGAACCGCGCCCCCGCGCTTGCGCCCGCGCCCCGGATCGCCGACAGCAACGGCTCTCCCACGGAACCGGGAATCACCCGCGTTGAACGTCCTGTCGATCCAGTCCCACGTCGCCTACGGCCATGTCGGCAACGCGGCGGCGGTGTTCCCGATGCAGCGGCTCGGGGTCGAGGTCTGGCCGGTCCACACGGTGCAGTTCTCCAACCACACCGGCTACGGGGCGTGGCGCGGCCCGGTCTTCGAGGCTGCGATGATCCGCGACGTGGTGCGGGGCATCGGCGAGCGCGGGGTGTTCCCCGCCTGCGACGCGGTGCTGTCGGGCTATATGGGCTCGGCCGAGATCGGGGCCGCGATCCTGGAGGCGGTGGATTCCGTGCGGGCGGCCAACCCGCAGGCGCTCTATTGCTGCGACCCGGTGATCGGCGACGTCGCGGAGGGCGTCTACGTGCGGCCGGGGATCGAGGCCTTTTTGCGCGAGCGCGCCGTGCCGGCGGCCGACATCCTCACCCCCAACCAGTTCGAGCTCGGCCTGCTCACCGGCCTGCCGAGCCGCACCCTGGAAGAGGCCGGGGCGGCGATCGCGGCGCTGCAGGCCCGGGGCCCCCGGGTGGTGCTGGTCACCTCGGCGCTCTGCGCGGACACCCCGGCCGACAGCCTCGACCTTCTGGCCGGGGCGGGGGGCCGGGTGTTCCGGGTCCGCACCCCGCGGCTCGCCATCGCGGTGAACGGGGCGGGCGACTGCATCGCGGCCCTGTTCCTGGTCCACTACGCCCGCACCGGCTCGGCCGAGGCGGCCTTGGGCGCCGCCGCCGCCTCGGTCTACGGCCTTCTGAAGCGCACCGCCGCAGCCGGCGCCCGGGAGATCCTCACCGTGGCCGCGCAGGAGGAGTACGTGAATCCGAGCGAGGTTTTTGCCGTCGAGGCGGTGTGAGGGGCGGAGCGCCCTTCCAACCCAATCGCCCTCATCCTGAGATGCCGGAGCGCAGCGGAGGCCTCGCAGGAGGGCTCCAGCCGGCCGCGCGATCCCTGGAGGGCTCCTGCGAGGCCCACTGACGCGGGCACCTCAGGATGAGGGGATTGGGTGGGCGGGGCGTCGCGCAGGGCAGGGCACTCCGGCCTGGGAAGCGGTGCCGCACTCGGCTAGGCTTCCCGCACCGCGCCGCCCGACCTCGGGTCGATCGGTCGGCGGCACAGCGTAGCAAAGCGGGAGCCTCGGCCGCCAGACGGCCGGGCGCGCGCGACTTGAGGACCGACACGATGGCGCGCCGCTTCGTCACCCTCGACGTGTTCACCGACCAAAAACTCGCCGGCAACCCGCTGGCCGTGGTGCTCGACTCGGAGGGGCTCGACACGGCCGCGATGCAGGCGATCGCCGGGGAGTTCAACCTGTCCGAGACGGTGTTCGTGCTGCCGCCGAGCGAGGCCCGCCACCGGGCGCGGCTGCGGATCTTCACGCCCCTGCACGAGCTGCCCTTCGCCGGCCATCCCACCGTGGGCGCGGCCGTGCTGCTGGCTTTGGAGGGGCCGTCCCAGGGGGATGCCCGGGCCTTCGGCCTGGAGGAGCGGATCGGGATCGTGCCCTGCGTGGTCGAGCCCTTCTCCGACGGCAGCGGCGGGCGGGCGCGGTTCAAGCTGCCGGCCCTGCCGGAATTCCTGGGCGACGGGCCGGATCCGGCGGTGCTGGCGCCGCTCCTCGGGCTGGAGCCCGGCGATATCGGCACCGGCCGGCACGTCCCGAGCCGCCACGGGGTCGGCCCGAGCTTCACCTGCGTGCCCATCGCCACGGTGGCGGCGCTGGACGCCGCAAAACCCGCCCAGGGGCCCGAGGCCGCGGACGGGCTCTACCTCTACGCCCCCGATCCCGAGGCCGCCGGCCAGAGCTGGCGGGTGCGGATGTTCGCGCCGCATCTCGGCGTCCGGGAGGATCCGGCCACCGGCTCGGCGGCCGCCGCCTTCGCGGGGGTGCTGATGCAGTTCGAGACCCTGGGGGAGGGCACCCACGACGTGGCGATCCGCCAGGGCGAGGCCATGGGCCGGCCGAGCGATATCGCGCTCCAGCTCACTCTGGACTCCGGCGCCCTGCGCTCGGTGGAGATCGGCGGCGCCGCCGTGATCGTGTCGGACGGGACCTTGCGTGTCTGAGGGCTTCCGGATCACCCGGCTCGCCGGCGTCACGGCCCGGCGCGTGGATTACGACTGGCCGTTTCCCCGGGACAACGCGGCAGCGATCGCCGACCATTGGCAAGCGCGGCTCGCCCGCAGCCCCGGAATGTTCGACGGCACCGTGCTGCTCGGCTGCGCCTGCGCGGTCGAGGCCGGGATCGCCCGGGTCGACCTGTTTCCGACGAGTTATTCCAGCTTCATCGCCTACCGGGATTGGGGGCGGGCGGAGGGTGGCGTGGTCAACGCCTTCGCGGCGATCGTGCCCTGGAGCGCCGACGGCGCCGTGCTGCTCGGCGAGATGGGCGCCCACACGGCCAATGCCGGCCAGCTCTACTTCCCCTGCGGCACCCCGGACCTCGACGACGTGCGCGGCGACGCGGTCGACCTCGCCGGCAGCGCCGCCCGGGAACTCGCCGAGGAGACCGGCCTCACCCTGCCGGAGGGCGCCGCGACGGAGTGGGCGATGCTGGCCGGGGCGGGGCAGTTGGCCTTCCTGCGCCCGGTGCTCTTCCCGGAGCCGGCGGAGGCTCTGTGCGCGCGGATCGCGGCCCATCACCGCCGGGAGGCCGAGCCGGAGCTTGCCGGGATCCACGTGGCGCGCGGGCCCGGCGGTCCCGAGGCAGCGCGGATGCCGGGCTTCGTGCGGGCGTATCTGACGGATGCTTTCGGGGGTTAGGCTACCGAAGGCCGGCAACGAGGCCGATCTTCTCGCGGGGGCCGAGCGCGCAAAACACCATCACCCGAAGCGCACCCAATACGGATCACCGTTTCCTTGTCCGCGCAGGTCGCTTCCCTAGACTTGGCCGCTCCGCTGGACCGCGCGCGCGCGACGCCGGGCAACACGACAGGCCCCATGCCCCTCCGCTCCCAAGCCCCCCGGCTCACCCGCCGGCGCGCGGCCGCCGGGCTCGCCGCCGCCCTCGCGCTGTCCGCCGTCCCGTCGCGCGCGGCCGAGCCGGTGGTGCTGCGGGTCGGCGACCAGAAGGGCGGCAATCGCTCGCTGCTCGAGATCTCCGGCTACGGGGCGGACCTGCCCTACACCATCGCGTGGTCGGAATTTCCCGCCGCCGCGCCGATCCTGGAGGCGCTCAATGCCGGCGCCCTCGATGTCGGCTATACCGGTGACCTGTCGCTGCTCACCGCCTACGCGGCCGGCGCCCCGATCAAGGCGATCGGCGGCACCAGGTCGGACCCGCGGAGCCAGGCGATCCTGGTGCGGCAGGATTCGCCGATCCGCTCGGCCGCCGACCTCAAGGGCAAGCGCCTGGCCGGCACCCGCGGCGGCTGGGGCCAGTTCCTGATCGACGCGACCCTGGAGACGGCGGGGATCAAGCTGGAGGACGCCACCTTCGCAGCCCTCAACCCCGTGGACGCCAAGGTCGCCCTGGTCTCCGGCTCGGTGGATGCCTGGGCGGTGTGGGAGCCCTACGTCTCCTTCGCGACCCTGAAGGACAAGGCCCGGGTGATCGCCGACGGCGAGGGCCTGACGCCAACCATCACCGTCATCGTCGCCTCCGACAGCGCCATCGCCACCAAGCGCGCCGCCGTGCAGGACCTGCTGGAACGCCTGAACAAGGCCCGGCTGTGGTCCCTCGACCATCTCGACAGCTACGCCAGGAGCACCGCCGCGCTGACCCGGATGCCCGAGGATGTGCTGCGCGCGGCCTATGACGCCCAGCAATCCAGCCCGATCGGGATCGATGACGGGGTGGTAGCGGAGATCCAGGCGGCGTCTGATCGCGCCACGCGCTACGGCATCCTGGGCAAGCGGCTCGACGTGAGCCGGGTGCTCGACCGCAGCTTCACCGCGCCGGCCCCGAACGCGAACTGAGGCGGGCCCCGCCGGCCCCGAAATCGCACCGCAAAAATTCGCCCGCGCCGACGGGAGCTTCGCTGTGCCCGGGACGTTTGCGTTGCAGTCCGGATCACCGGCCGAGGCGCCCTGCGGCGCGCCGGCCGGCGTTCCGGGCTGCCAGCACCGGAGCTCCCATGGCCGACCCGACCCGTTCGACAAGCTCGTCCCGCGCGACCCGCACGCGCATCCAGGAAGGCCAACCCTATCCGCTCGGCGCCACCTGGGACGGGCTGGGCGTCAACTTCGCCTTGTTCTCGGCCCACGCCACCAAGGTCGAACTCTGCCTGTTCGACGACCAGGGTGAGCAGGAGATCGAGCGGATCGAGCTGCCCGAATACACCGACGAGATCTGGCACGGCTACCTGCCGGATGCCCGCCCGGGCACGATCTACGGCTACCGGGTCCACGGCCCCTACGAGCCGACGGCCGGCCACCGGTTCAACCCCAACAAGCTGCTGATCGACCCCTACGCCAAGGGACTGGTGGGCTCGATCACCTGGAACCCGGCCCTGTTCGGCTACAAGATGGAATCGGGCGACGACCTGACCTTCGACGACCGCGACAGCGCGCCGTTCAACCGCCGCTCGCGGGTGATCGACCCGGCCTTCACCTGGGGCCGGCACCGCAAGCCCAACGTGCCGTGGGAGAAGACGATCTTCTACGAGGCCCACGTGAAGGGCATGACCAAGCTCGACCCGCGGGTGCCGGAGAAGCTGCGCGGCACCTATGCCGGGCTGGGCACCCCGGACGTGCTCGACTACATCAAGAGCCTCGGCGTCACCTCGGTGGAGCTGCTGCCGGTGCATTCCTTCGTGCAGGACGATTACCTGCAGCAGAAGAACCTGGTGAATTACTGGGGCTACAACACGATCTCGTTCTTCACCCCCGCCCGGCGCTACGCGGCGGTGCCGGACTTCGCCTTCTCCGAGTTCAAGGAGATGGTCTCCCGCTTCCACGGCGCCGGCCTCGAGGTGATCCTCGACGTGGTCTACAACCACACCGCCGAGGGCAACGAAAAGGGCCCGACCCTGTCGTTCAAGGGCGTCGACAACGCCTCCTACTACCGGCTGATGCCGGGCGAGCCGCGCTACTACATCAACGACACCGGCACCGGGAACACCTTCAACCTGTCGCATCCGCGGGTGCTGCAGCTGGTGACCGATAGCTTGCGCTACTGGGCCACCGAGATGAAGGTCGACGGCTTCCGGTTCGACCTCGCCACGATCCTCGGCCGCGAGCCCTACGGGTTCGACGAGGGCGGCGGCTTCCTCGACACCTGCCGGCAGGACCCGGTGCTCAACGGCGTCAAGCTGATCGCCGAGCCGTGGGATTGCGGCCCCGGCGGCTATCAGGTCGGCGGCTTCCCGCCCGGCTGGGCCGAGTGGAACGACCGGTTCCGCGACGACGTGCGCGCCTATTGGCGGGGCGATCCCGGCCTGCTCCCGGACCTCGCCGCGCGGGTCTCGGGCTCGGCCGACAAGTTCAACAAGCGCGGCCGCAAGCCCTGGGCCTCGGTGAACTTCCTCACCGCCCATGACGGCTTCACCCTGCACGACACGGTTGCCTACAACGAGAAGCACAACGAGGCGAACGGCGAGGGCAACCGCGACGGCCACTCGCACAACCTCTCGTACAATTACGGGGTCGAGGGCCCGACCGACGATCCCGAGATCCAAGCGGTGCGCCTGCGCCAGATGCGCAACATGCTGGCGACCCTGTTCTTGTCCCGCGGCACGCCAATGCTGCTGGCCGGCGACGAGTTCGCCCGCACCCAGGGCGGCAACAACAACGCCTATTGCCAGGACAACGAGGTCTCCTGGCTCGACTGGGGGGCAATCGGCGACGCGCAGCGGGACCTGGCCGAGTTCACCCAGCGCCTGATCATCCTGCGCAACGCCCTGCCGATCCTCAGCCGCGGACGCTTCCTCACCGGCCAGTACGACGAGGAATTCGGGGTCAAGGACGTCACTTGGCTGCGCCCGGACGGCGGCGAAATGGCCAGCGAGAACTGGTCCGAAGGGGGGGCGAAGGCCTTCGCAGTCCAGCTTGACGGCCGCGCCCAGGCCACCGGCCTGCATCGCCGCGGCGGCGACGCGACGCTGCTGATCATGTTCAACGCCCACCACGACCTGGTGACGTTCACCCTGCCCGAATCGCCCAACGGCATCGCCTGGACCCGGCTGCTCGACACCAATCTGCCCGACAGCCAGGACGTGGAGAGCTTCAAGTTCGGCACCGGCTACGACGTGACCGGGCGCTCATTGCTGATGTTCGTGCTCAAGCCCGAGGACACCCCGGGCGACGACGCTACCGAGATGGAGCGCTCTTACCAGCACGTGATGCAGGCCTACGAGCGCGCCAACGTGGAGAGCGTGCACTTCCACCTCGACCCCGAGGCGTAAAACGCCTGGGCGGGACGGTTTTCGTCCCGCCCGCGCCCCGCCGCCTTGCGCCCAGCGGCGCACCCGGCTAACAGCACCCCACCGCGCGGCCCTGGTCGCGCCCGGCGCCTCGCGCCCGGGCGCCCTGTCCGCGGCCGGAGGGGTGGCCGAGTGGTTGAAGGCGCACGCCTGGAAAGTGTGTATACGGGAAACCGTATCGCGGGTTCGAATCCCGCTCCCTCCGCCATATGACCCGCCAAAAATCGAACCCGATCAGCAGGTTGGCGAAGCCCATCCCGGTCCTGCTCGTCACGGGACCGACAACCCGCCCGGAGGGGATGCGCGGGCGGCGCTCGGGGGTGTCGGTGACATCCTCGAACGTGGGAGGATGCATTGGTCTACATTCTGATCATCATGCTGGCCGGATCCGGCTCCGCGATCGGGTCTGTGGAGTTCAACACCAAGGACGCCTGCGAGACGGCGGCCAAGGCGATCGCCAAGGCCGGCCGCCCGTACGCTGGCGCCTCCGCGATCACCGTGTGCGTGGCCAAGGGCTAGGCGCGCGGCATAGGCGCCCAGTCGGCTAGCGCCGCATGCATTCGAACAGCGCAAGCCTGCCTGTTCTTTGCATTTGACCTTCGCGCATAAGTGGTATTTACCACCGTTAATCTACAACTTGCACTCATAATAACCTGTGAAGTGTTCTGTCCGATCGAGGCGCTTCCATGAACTTCGTCAGCCGAGACCCGTCCGGAACCCTGGCCGGTGCGCTGGCGGCGCAGATCGACGCGAACGGCTACGCCGTGATCGAGGATTACGTCGCGCCGGATGAGTTGCGCGGCGCACAAGCCTTCGCCGCCGATGCGATCGCGGCCAATGGCGGCGAGTATGTCGGGTTCACCGGGACCGAGCGTCTCGGCGGGACGTTCCTGGCCGACCTGCCCGAGGATCCGGATTTCGTGGCCCTGTGCCGGGGCATCTACGCGCGGGCGGTGGGCAAGCCCGCGCCGGAGGTCGGGTTCTACCAGATCCTGCGCTGCCTCTCAGGCCGCGGCGCCCGGGCGCATTCGATGCGCTTCCACTACGATTCTTACGTCCTGACGGCGCTGATCCCGATCGTGGTGCCCGAGCGCGGCAGTCCCGGACGGCTGATCATCCTCCCCAGCACCCGCGGCCTCCGCCGGACCTATCTCGGCAACCTCGTCGACAAGCTGCTGGTCGACAACCGGCTCTCGCAGGCGCTCTTGAACGCAGCCTATCGGCGGGGGAGCCGGCGCATGATCCGGCTCTCGCTCAAGCCCGGAAACCTGTATTTCTTCTGGGGCTACCGCTCGCTGCACACCAACGAGCCGTGCGATGCCGACGCGATCCGCGCCACTGCGCTGCTGCACTACGCCGACCCGCACGCGGACAGCCGGGTCAAGCGGGCGCTGCGCCGGCGCTGACGCCCCGGCCCGGGGTCACGCCGCCGCGATCCGCGTCGTGGTGACCTCCCAATCCGTCCCCCAATCCTGCACGACGTGGCCCGGGGAGACTTCCCGGTAGAGGCGCTCCGGGGGGACGTAGTCCGGCGCGCGGATCGGGCTGCGGATCTCGTCGTCCGGCAGGGCGTGCCGGTCCCGGCGGCGGGCCGGGTCGGGGACCGGGACGGCGGCGAGCAGCTTCTTCGTGTAGGGATGCTGCGGGTCGCCGAACACGGCGGCCCGCGGGCCGATCTCCACGATCTCGCCGAGATACATCACCGCCACCCGGTGGCTCACCCGCTCGACCACGGCCATGTCGTGGGAGATGAACAGGTAGGCGAGCCCCATCTCGGCCTGCAGGTCGAGCATCAGGTTGACCACCTGCGCCTTCACCGAGACGTCGAGCGCCGAGACCGCCTCGTCGGCGACGATCAGGCGGGGACGCAGGGCCAGCGCCCGGGCGATGCAGATCCGCTGGCGCTGGCCGCCGGAGAATTCGTGCGGGAACCGTCCGGCGGCCTCGGCCGGCAGCCCGACCCGGGTCAGCAGCGCCTCGGCCCGCTCCCGCGCCTCGCGAGCGGTGGCGAGGCGGTTGATCAGCAGGGGCTCGGCCACCGCGGCGCCGACGCTCATGCGCGGGTCGAGGCTGGCGAACGGGTCCTGGAAGATCATCTGCATCCGCTGGCGGCGCGTGCGCAGGGTTTTGGCGTCAAGGCCGGCGATGTCCTCGCCGTCGAGCAGGACCGAGCCGGAGAGGGGATCGACCAGGCGCAGGATCGAGCGGCCGGTGGTGGACTTGCCGCAGCCGGATTCGCCCACCAGCGCCAGGGTCTCGCCGGCCGCGAGGCTGAACGAGACCCGCTCCACCGCGTGGACCCGGCCGCTCACCCGGCCGAACAGGCCGGAGTGGATCTCGAACCGGGTGGTCAGGTCCCGCACCTCCAGGACCGGACGCTCGGCGGCCCGGACGGTGTCGGGGGTCTCAGGGGTGGGCTCGGCGACGCCGGTGGCGCGGTCGATCACGGGAAAGCGCATCGGCCGGGCCCGGCCCGCCATGGCGCCGAGCCGCGGCACGGCGGCGAGCAGGGCCCGGGTGTAGGGATCCTCGGGCGCGGAGAAGATCCGGGCGGTGGGGCCGGCCTCCACGGCGCGGCCGCGATACATCACCACCGTGCGGTCGGCGATCTCGGCGACCACGCCCATGTCGTGGGTGATGAACAGGACCGACATGCCCTCCTCGTCCTGGAGGCTCTTGATCAGGTCGAGGATCTGGGCCTGGATCGTCACGTCGAGCGCCGTGGTCGGCTCGTCGGCGATCAGCAGCTTGGGCCGGCAGGCCAGCGCCATGGCGATCATCACCCGCTGGCGCATGCCCCCCGAGAACAGGTGCGGGTATTGATGGATCCGCGACCGGGCGCCCGGGATCCGGACCTTGTCGAGCAGCCGGACCACCTCGGCCTCGGCGGCAGAGCGAGACAGGCCCCGGTGCCGGATCAGCGCCTCGGCGATCTGGAAGCCGACGGTCAGGACCGGGTTCAGGGAGGTCATCGGCTCCTGGAAGATCATGGCGATGGAATCGCCCCGGACCCGGCGCATCTCGGCCTCGGAGGCGGCGAGCAGTTCCCGGCCCTCGAAGCGCACGCTGCCGCCGATGCGGCTCGCGTCCCGGGCGAGGAGCCGCATGATCGACATGGCGCTGACGCTCTTGCCCGAGCCGGATTCGCCCACCAGCGCCACGGTCTCCCGGGGGCCGATGTCGAACGAGACGCCGTGCACGACCTCGCGCCAGCGCCCGTCGGAGCGGAAGGCGGCGGTGAGGTCGCGCACCGACAGGATCGGATCCGTCACGGGGGTCACTCCTGATCAGTCCGGTTTTCGTGCAGCGACGAACCTCCGACCCTCCACCTCATCCTGAGGTGCCGAAGCGCAGCGGAGGCCTCGAAGGAGCCCTCCAGGGATCGCGCGGCTGGCTGGAGGCCTCCTTCGAGGCCCAGCGATCTGTGATCGCCGGGCACCTCAGGATGAGGGGGTCGGGTGGGAGATCCCGAAGCGGGCCGCACCACTTCAGAGAACCCGCCGCGGGTCGAGGGCGTCGCGCAGGCCGTCGCCGATGAAGTTGATCGACAGAACCGTCAGGAAGATCGCGCCGCCGGGGAACAAAGCCCAGTGGGGGGCGACGTCGAGATGGTCCTTGGCGTCGAACAGCAGCCGGCCCCAGGTCGGGATGTCCGGGGGGAAGCCGAGGCCCAGGAACGAGAGGGTCGATTCCGCGATGATCGCCGCCGAGACCTCGATCGAGGCGGCCACGATCACCGGCCCGAGCGCGTTCGGCAGGATGTGGCGGCGCACGAGGTGCCCGGTGGTGGCGCCCTGCGAGCGCGCCGCCTCCACGAACTCCTTCTCGCGCAGGGTCAGGAACTGCGCCCGCACCAGCCGGGCGACCGGCATCCAGCGTAAGCCCCCGATCACCGCGACGATCATGAGGAAGACGCCGCCCTGGACCCCGAACACGGCCTTCAGGCTGTCGCGGAACAGGTAGATCACCAGCAGCAGCAAGGGCAGCTGCGGCAGGGACAGGAACAGGTCGGTCAGCCACATCAGCGCCGGGTCGAGCATCCGGCGCGACATGCCGGCGAGCGCCCCGACGACGACCCCGATCAGGCTCGCTACCGCCATGGCGGCGAAGCCCACCGCCAGCGAGATCCGGCCGCCATAGATCATCCGGGCGAGCAGGTCCTGGCCGAGATCGTCGGTGCCGAACGGGTGCGCCCAGGACGGCCCCTGGAGCTGCGCCGAGAAGTCGATGTCGTCGATGGCGAGCGGCCAGATCAGGCCGCCGAACAGCACGCCGCCGACCAGCACCGCCAGCACGGCGACGCTCGCCAGCGCCAGCCGGTGCCGGCGGAACCGCCGCCAGGTCTCCCGCCCGGGCGAGGCCGGGGCGCGGGCGAGGGGAGGCGCCTCAACGGAGGGCGATGCGAGGGTCGAGCCAGCCATAGAGCAGGTCCGCGACGAGGTTGAACAGGACGACGAGGCCGGCGAACACGAAGGTCACGGCCATCACCACCGGGGTGTCGTTGGCCAGCATCGCGTCGATCAGCAGGGAGCCGATACCGGGGATCCGGAAGATCTGCTCGGTGACGATGGCGCCGCCGAACACCGCCGGGATCTGGAGGGCGACGAGCGTCACCACCGGGATCAGGGCGTTGCGGGCGATGTGCCGGCGGGTGACCGTGCCCTCGGTGAGCCCCTTGGCCCGGGCGGTGGTGACGTAGTCGAGGCGGGCGACGTCCAGCGCCGAGGCGCGCACGTAGCGGGTGTAGGAGGCGGCCTGGAAAAAGCCCAGCACCGCCACCGGCATGATCGCCTGGCGGATGTTCTCCCAGGCCCAGGCCAGGCCGGTGCCGGGCAGGTCAGCCTGGTAGACGAAGGGCAGCCAGCCGAGCTTGATCGAGAACAGCAGGATGAACAGCAGGCCGGTGAAGAAGGTCGGCAGCGAGAAGCCGACGAAGGCCAGGGTGTTGGCGACCTGGTCGGCCAGCGAGTAGGGCCGGCGGGCGGCGTAGAGGCCGACCGGGACCGCCACCAGCAGCGCCAGGATCTGCGAGGAGCCGACCACGAACAGGGTCGTGGGCAGCCGCTGCAGGATCAGCGTGTCGACGTTGACCCGGCTGGCGAAGGAGAACCCCCAATCCCCGTGCAGCATCGCCCAGAGCCAGCGCAGGTAGCGGGTGAAGATCGGGTCATCGAGGCCGAACTTCAGCCGCAGGGCCGCGCGCACCTCCGGGGGCACGTTCGGGTTGGCGGCGAGCTCGCCGAACGGATCGCCCGGCGCGAGCGCCAGGACGACGAACAGGATCAGGCTGATCCCGAGCAGGCTCGGGATCGCGATCAGCAGCCTGCGCAGGATGTAGGCGCCCATGGTGCGCGACTCCCGCTCAGGCCTCCCGGCTCCATTCGGGCAGGAACGACAGGTCGTTGTCCCAGCCGCTGCGCGGCGCCACCAGCTTGGCGGACACACCCGAGACCTCGGCCCGGTGGATCAGCGGCAGGATGTTCTCCGAGACTGCGAGGTCGTTGGCCCTGATCAGCAGGGCGGCGCGCTTGACCGGGTCGAGCTCGGACTGGGCGGCGTTGTAGGCCGCGTCGTACTCGGCGTTGCGCCAGCGGGCGATGTTGCGGCCCTGCCACTTGTTCTCCTTGGTGGCGGCCTCCCAGGAGACGTACTGGAGCAGCCAGATCGACGGATCGGCCTGGGTCATGCTGAACGCGTACATCTCCATGTCCGCGTAGAAATGCGGGAACGTGTCCGGGTTGGCGGTATCGGAGGAGAAGAACACCGAGCCGGTGATCGATTTCAGCTCGATCTCGATGCCGGCCTTGGCGGCGGCCTGCTTGATGATCGCCTGGGTCTTCTGGCGCGGGGCGTTGATCGAGGTCTGGAACAGCAGCTTCAGGCGCTTGCCGTCCTTGGCCCGGATGCCGTCGGAGCCCTTCGCCCAGCCGGCCTCGTCGAGGAGCGCGTTGGCCTTGGCCGGATCGAACGCGAAGCTCGTGTTCTTCGAGACGAAGCGCTCCGGGCCGTTCACCGAATTGGCCGTGGCCCGGCCGGTGCGGCCGTAGATGTAGTCTTGGATCGACTTGCGATCGACCAGCAGGCTCATCGCCCGGCAAACCTTCGGGTCGGAGAAGGCCGGGTGCTTGGTCTTGAGCGAGGAGCGCTCGCCGTCGACCTCGACGTTCGGGTCCGTGGTGTTGAGCAGCAGGAATTCGAGCTTGCCGCCGTAGACGACGTCGACCCGGCCCTTGCCGCCGGTCTCCAGGCGCTTGAGCACCTCGTCCTCGACGAGCAGGTTCCAGGCGTAGTCGTACTCGCCGGTCTGGAGCACGGCCCGGGCCGCCGAGACGGCGTCGCCGCCGCCCTTCATCTCGATGCTGTCGAAATACGGCCGGTTCGGCAGGTGGTAGGTTGGGTTGCGCTCGCCGCGGACGATGTCGCCGGGCCGGAATTCGAGGAACCGGTACGGGCCGGTGCCCACGGGCGCGAGGTTCTGGGGCGCCTCCCGGGACTTGGCGCCCGTATAGGCGGCGAACAGGTGCTTGGGCAGGATCATGCCCACGGTGCCCACGAAGGCATCACTCCAGTACGGCGTCGGCTTGTCGAACAGGATCCGTACGCTGAGGTCGTCGATCTTCTCGACCTTGCAATCCTTGTAGGAGCCGATCGTCACAGCCGCGGTGGCCGGGTCGCGGGCATACGCCCAGGTGAAGACGAGGTCGTCGGCCGTGAGCGGCTTGCCATCGTGCCACACCACACCGGGCTTGATCTTCCAGACCACCGAGCGGCCGTCGGCGGCCAGCCCGCCATTCTCCTTGGACGGGATCTCGGCGGCGAGCACCGGCACGAGGTTGCCGTCCGCGTCCCAGGCCGCCAGCGGCTCGTAGAAGATCCGCGAGGCCTCCTGGTCCTTGGTGCCGATGGCGAAATGCGGATTGATCAGGGTCGGCGCCTGCCACCAGAGCAGGCGCAGCGCGCCGCCGCCACCGGCCTTGGTCGGCTTGTAGGCGGCCCGGAGATCGGCGGCCATCGCCACCCCGTTCTCGGCCAGCATCAGCCCGGCCAGCGGCGCGGAGAGCCCGACCGCCAGCATCCGCTGCACGAAGCCGCGCCGTGACAGGTCCCCGGACTTCACCCGCCCGATGAGCCCGCGCAGATCCCGCTCGTCCATGCATAGATCCCTGATTGTCGCCGCGACCCGCACAGCATCCTTGTGGGTGCGGCTTTCGCAAGGCTCTTGGCAAGGGGCGCGCCAGTTACGCTTGGGGCGAAACGTCGTCGCCGGGGCTCGGCAGCTTGGCCCCGGGCCTGCATGACGGCGCATGACACGCAGGGCGCCGCACCCCTTATGGTGGTGCGCCCCCCTCGCGGCTCTCCCGGAGACGACCTGATGGACAACCGCAACACCGTGTGGCGTCACGTGGACGCACAGAAGGAGCGGCTGATCGCCCTCTCGGAGCGCGTCTGGGGCATGCCGGAGGTCTGCTACACGGAAACGCGCTCCTGCGCCCAGCACGCGGCGGAGCTGCGCCACCAGGGCTTCCGCGTCACCGAGCAGGTCGCCGGCATCCCCACCGCGGTGATGGGCGAGGCCGGGGAGGGTGGTCCGGTCATCGCCTTCCTGGGCGAGTACGACGCGCTGCCGGGCCTGTCGCAGGAGGCGGGCGTCGCCGAGCACCGGCCGGTGGAGGCCGGCGGCCACGGCCATGGCTGCGGCCACAACCTGCTCGGGGCGGCGGCTTTGCTGGCCGCCACCGCCGTGAAGGACTGGCTCGCCGAGACCGGCACGCCCGGCCGCGTGCGCTATTACGGCTGCCCGGCTGAGGAGGGCGGGGCCGCCAAGGCGTTCCTAGTCCGGGCGGGCGCCTTCGCGGATGCCGACATCGCGATCTCCTGGCACCCGAGCAGCTTCTGGGAGGTGGCGCCCCCGGTGGCGCTCGCCAACACCCGGGCGGACTTCATCTTCACCGGCCGGACCGCCCATGCGGCGGCCGGGCCGCATCTCGGCCGCTCGGCGCTGGACGCGGTGGAGCTGATGAGCGTCGGCGTGAACTACATGCGCGAGCACATGCCCTCCGACGCCCGGGTGCACTACGCCTATCTCGACGCCGGCGGCATCGCCCCCAACGTCGTCCAGGCGAGCGCGAAGGTGCGCTACTCGATCCGGGCGCGGGACCTGCCGGGGATGCTCGCCCTGGTCGAGCGGGTGAAGAAGGTGGCCGAGGGCGCCGCGCTCATGACCGAGACCAGCGTCGAGGTGCAGATCGTCAGCGCCGTGTCGAACCTCCTGGGCAACGATCCGCTGGAGCGGGCGCTCCACGGGGTCATGGAGGAGCTCGGCCCCCCGCATTTCGACGCGGCCGACCGGGCCTTCGCCACTGAGATCCGGTCCACGCTCAGCGACGGCGACATCGATGCCGTGTTTCGCGCCATCGGGCTGCCGCGCACCGAGGCGCCGCTCGCCGATTTCCTGGTGCCGCTCGACGCCCCGCGCAACCCGGCGGTGGGCTCCACCGATGTCGGCGACGTGAGCTGGGTGGTGCCGACCGTCCAGGCCCACGCACCGACGGTGGCGGTGGGCACGCCGTTCCACACCTGGCAGGTGGTCGCCCAGGGGCGCAGCCCGGCCGCCCACAAGGCGATGGTCCAGGTCGCCAAGGCGATGGCCGCCACCGGTGCCCTGGCGCTCACCGATCCGGCCCTGCGCGAGGCCGCCAAGGCCGACCTCGCCCGCCGGGTCGGCGCCGCCGGCTACGTCTCGCCGCTCCCCCCGGAGGTGGAGCCGCCGCTGCGGATGTCGGTGGGGTGAGGGCGGTCGCCGGGCACGCGTGGGCGTTTCCCTCTCCCAGCGCGGGCGACCGGATCCATAGGATTCCGGATGCAGCGCGGGTCCCCTCTCCCGTGCGGGAGAGGGGGCTTGTCGCGCCTTGCACACGCCGATGTGTCAACATCGTCATGTCCGGGGGCGGGTGGCGGCGGACGATATGCCCCCGCATACCGAAACCCGCCGCGAGCGGGTATGACCCCGTCCGGGCGGCACGCGCCCCGCACGGCATCACCGATGGACGTCACCCCTTCCGAAACGACCTGCCTGGCCATCGTCGGCCTCGGTTATGTCGGGCTCCCCCTCGCCCTGGCCTTCGGGCAGGGCCTGCGCACGATCGGCTACGAGCACGCCCCCGCCAAGGTCGCGGCCTACCGAGACGGGATCGACCCGGCCGGGGAGATCGAGCCGGCCGCGTTCCGGGCCGCGACCCATCTGGCGATCACCGACGACCCGACCGCCCTGTCGGAGGCCGACGTGATCATCGTCACGGTGCCGACCCCGGTGGACGACGCCCAGAGCCCGGATTTCAGCCTGCTCACCGAGGCCTCGGCGCTTGTCGGGCGGCACATGCGGCGTGGGGCGATCGTGGTGTTCGAATCCACGGTCTATCCCGGCGCCACCGAGGAGGTCTGCATCCCCGTGCTGGAGCAGCATTCCGGCCTGCGCTGGAAGGCAGAGTTCTGGGTCGGCTACTCGCCCGAGCGGATCAATCCCGGCGACCGGGAGCACAGCCTCGCCAAGGTCGTGAAGATCGTGGCCGGCGACACCCCGCAGACCCTGGAACGGCTCACCGCGCTCTACGGGACGATCATCGAGGCCGGGATCCACGCGACCTCGTCGATCCGGGTCGCGGAGGCCGCCAAGGTCATCGAGAACACCCAGCGCGACCTGAACATCGCGCTGATGAACGAGCTGTCGCAGATCTTCGACAAGCTCGACCTCGACACCCTGGAGGTGCTGCGGGCCGCCGGCACCAAGTGGAATTTCCTGCCGTTCCGCCCGGGGCTGGTCGGCGGCCACTGCATCGGGGTCGACCCCTATTACCTGACCCACAAGGCCGCGATGGTCGGCCACCACCCGCAGGTGATCCTGGCCGGGCGGCGGATCAACGACAGCATGGCCGCCCATGTCGCCCGCAAGACCATCAAGCTGATCGTCCGGCAGAGGGCACACGAGGGCGGCAGCGCCTGGGGTGCGAAGGTCATCGTGCTCGGCCTGACCTTCAAGGAGAATTGCGCCGACCTGCGCAATTCCAAGGTCGCCGACCTGGTCCGGGAGCTGGCCGAGTTCGGCTGCGCCGTCTCGGTCCACGATCCCCGCGCCCGCAAGGACGAGGCCCGGGCCGAGTACGGCATCGATCTGGTCGACTGGGCCGACCTGCCCGATCGGGTCGACGCCGTGGTCGTGGCGGTGCCGCACCAAGACTATGCCGCGCTGACCCCGGCGGAGATCGCCGCCCGGCTCAGGCCCGGGGGCCTGATCGTGGACGTGAAGTCGCTCTACGATCCGGACGCGTTCCGGGCGCTGGGGCACACGGTCTGGCGGCTCTGACAGAGCCCTTCCGCAAGGCCACCGGCTCAGCGATGATGCAGCTTACCGTTGACGGACTCGCTGCGCTCTCACCGTCATCGTGAGCGCAGCGAAGCAACCCAGGGCAGCGCGCGATCCCAGACCGTCGCGTGGTCGCAGGGTCGCTTCGCTGCGCTCACGATGACGGCGCGGGTCGATAGGCCGAGCCCGTCAGCAGGACATCGTATGGTACGGCGGGAGTGGCGGGCATGCACCAGACCAATGACGGCCAAGGGACGCCACCATCGGACGCGCCGGGGCCGGACTTCGCTGCCCGGCACGCGCGCTATCCCGAGGCGCAGATCCGCAAGATCCTGAACGACACGCGCACGATCGCGCTGGTCGGCGCCTCCGCGAACCCGGCCCGCCCGAGCTGGATCGTGCTGAAATACCTGATCGACCGGGGCTACGCGGTCACCCCGGTCAATCCGGGGCTCGCCGGGCAGGACCTGCTCGGGCGGCGGGTGGTGGCCTCCCTCGCCGACATCCCGGAGCCGATCGACATGGTCGAGATCTTCCGCAATTCCGCCGCCGCGGGCCCGCTCGTGGACGAGGCGCTCGCCCTCGATCCGCTGCCCAAGGTGATCTGGATGCAGCTCGGCGTGCGCGAGGACGCGGCGGCCGCCCGGGCCGAGGCGCGGGGGCTTACGGTGATCATGAACCGCTGCCCGAAGATCGAGTACGGCCGGCTCTCGGGGGAGATCGGCTGGACGGGGGTGAATTCGCGCATCCTCAGCGCGAAGAAGCCGGTGCTGGCCGGCCGGGGCGTCCAGCGGCTCACCATCGCCGAGCGGGGCAAGCGCCCGGACTGACCGACGCGGTATCATGATACCGCAACCGCTAAACCTCTCGGATAGAATGCGTTTTCAAGATTTCGATTTTTCCGGTTGACGTTCCGGGCGCACCCGGCTATCCACCGGCCGTCGCCGCCGCGTGCCCCCCACGCGGCGGCTCGTTTTTCGGCACCCCGATGCTGTCGGCGCCCCGATCCGTCGGTGCCCGTCGCGTCGGAACCCTGGGATCTCGCCATGAAGACCACCTCGCTGAAACCCGCCGAGGTCGACAAGAAGTGGATCGTGATCGACGCGGAGGGCCTCGTCGTCGGCCGTCTCGCCTCGATCGTCGCCATGCGCCTGCGCGGCAAGCACAAGGCCGCCTACACGCCCCACGTCGATTGCGGTGACCACGTCATTGTCGTCAACGCGGACAAGGTGAAGTTCACCGGCCGCAAGTACGTCCAGAAGCGCTACTACTACCACACCGGCTACCCGGGCGGTATCAAGGAGCGTACGGCCAAGTTCATCCTCGAAGGGCGCTTCCCCGAGCGCGTCGTCGAGAAGGCCGTCGAGCGCATGCTGCCCCGCGGCCCGCTCTTCCGGCAGATCCTCGGCAACCTCCGCGTCTACAAGGGCGCCGAGCACCCGCACGTCGCCCAGCAGCCGCAGGCGCTCGACGTCGGCGCCCTCAACCGCAAGAACGTGAGCGCTTGATCATGGCGACCCTGCAGTCCCTCGCCGACCTCAACCGGGCGAATACCGGCGCGGTCGACCCCGCCAACGAGGCCCCCGTCCACGTCCAGAAGCTGGACGCCCAGGGCCGCGCCTACGCCACCGGCAAGCGCAAGGACGCGGTCGCCCGCGTCTGGATCAAGCCCGGCAAGGGCACGGTCACGATCAACAAGCGCCCGGTCGAGGTCTACTTCGCCCGTCCGGTGCTGCGCATGATCCTGCGCCAGCCGCTGGAGATCGCCAACCGCGTCGACCAGTACGACATCAACGTCACGGTCGCCGGCGGCGGTCTCTCGGGTCAGGCCGGCGCCGTGCGCCACGGCCTCTCGAAGGCGCTGACCTACTACGAGCCGGAGCTGCGCGCCCCGCTCAAGCGTGAGGGCTTCCTCACCCGCGACGCCCGCGTCGTCGAGCGCAAGAAGTACGGCCGCAAGAAGGCGCGCCGCAGCTTCCAGTTCTCGAAGCGCTGATCCGCGGCTTCATCGACGGTTCGGAGACGGGCGGTTCCTGCGGGAGCCGCCCTTTTTCGTTCGCGGCCGGTCACGGGCCGCGGGGCGGGGTTCGGCGGCCAGCGGTCGGGGTTGGCTCAGCTCCAGGCCAGATCGACGTGGCAGATCGGCGGTCCGTCATCGACGCCGTCGGCCACGCCTGGAGCCTTGATCCGGATGAACAGACGCCGTGCCCTCGCCATCGGTCTCGGCCTTGCCGTCGGGCGCGCCTCCGCGGCGGCGCCGCTGCTGGGACCCCGCTTCGTCAACACCGTGCTGCTGGGCGGATCGCCCGAGGAGAAGCTGCGCGCCGCCCGGGCCGCGGGCTTCGATCAGGTCGAGCTCTGGTCCACCGACGTGGAGCGCGCCGAGGACGGGGCGGCGGGCCTGCGCGCCCGCGTCGCCGCCCTCGGCCTCGGCCTCACCGACTACCAGGTGCTGCTCGATTTCGACGGGGCTCCCGGCGACGCCCGCGCCGCCAAGCGGGACGAGGCGCTGACCCTGCTCGACACCGCGGCGGCTCTAGGCGCCGGGACGCTGCTCGTGCCGGCCTCCACGGACCCGGACTGCGATCCGGCCCGCATCACCGAGGATCTGGTCTGGCTGGTGGACGAGGCCCGCCGCCGGGGCCTCCGGATCGCCTACGAGGGCATGGCCTGGAGCACGGTCAACCCGTCGCTGGTCCAGGCCTGGGCGACGATCCGCGAGCTCGACCCGCACCATGCCGGCCTGGTGGTCGACAGCTACCACCTCTTCGTCCGCGGCGAGACGCCGGCCATCCTCGGCGACGTGCCGCCCGAGCGGATCTTCCTGGTGCAGGTCTGCGATGTCGCCGGCCCGGTTCAGCCGTCGGATTACCGCGCGGTCACCCGCCACGCGCGCCTCCTCCCGGGCGAGGGGCGCCTGCCGCTGGCCAGCCTCGTCGGGAAGCTCGCCGCGATCGGCTATCGCGGGCCGGTCGGGCTGGAGGTCTTCAACGACCAGCTCGCGCATGAGCCGCCCAAGGCCGTCGCCAAGCGGGCTTTCGGGGCGCTGCAGAGCTTGCTGGCCGGCGCAGCGCCGTAGCACCATCGGTTTCCGGCCGCCTGAAGGGCCGTCGCAGCCCGACCGTCTTCGCACGCCCGGAGCGACACAGGGATCCGCCGCATCCGGAGAGGGCCCACCAGGCCGGGTCGTTTCGCGATGCGCGCGATGACGGCGCGGGGCCGGATGATCGGAGCCGGGACCAAAAGCCCCCGCACCACGACACCCGATTACTGACCTAAGTAAAATATACCAGCAGACCGATTGCGCACAAGGGAACATCCGGTCCCGTCGCCTGTTACCCGCCGCCGATCCAGTCCGGGTCGCATCAGGCGGAGCAGACGAACCACCGTGACCGCGGGCGTCGACAGACACGAGCTGAGGCAGATCATCGCCGGCCTGACCGAGGGCGTGATCCTGGTCGAGCCGGACCAGACGATCACCTGGGCCAACGACGCCGCCCTGGCCATGCACGGGGCCGAGAGCCTGGAGGAGCTCGGCGAGACCGTCGACGCCTACCGGGACCGGTTCTCCGTCCGCTACCGCAACAACCGGCCGCCCGAGCATTACCCGATTGAGCGGGTGGTCCGGGGCGAGACCTTCCACGACGTCATCGTCGAGGTGGTGCGCACCGACCGGCCGGACGTCGCCTTCGTCCATTCCCTGCGCAGCCTGGTCGCCACCGACCGGGCCGGGCAGCCGAGCTGCCTCGCGCTGATCCTGCAGAACGTCACGCCGCAATTCGAGGCCGAGGAGCGGTTCGAGAAGACCTTCAACGCCAACCCGGCGCCGGCCGTGATCACCCGGCTGTCCGACCTGCGCCACGTCAAGGTCAATGCCGGCTTCCTGGAGATGACCGGCTACACCCGCGACGGGGTGATCGGGCGCAGCGTCTACGAGGTCGACGTGCTGGCCGAGGCCAAGCAGCGCGAGCTCGCCGTGACGCGGCTCAATGCCGGCCAGACCGTCCCGCAGATGGAGGCCTGCCTGCGTCTGCCGGATGGCGGCTCCCGCTTCGTCATCGTGGCCGGCCAGCCGATCGAGATGGGCGAGGAGCCGTGCATGCTCTTCACCTTCGCGGATCTGGAGCTGCGCAAGAAGGCGGAGACCTCCCTGCGCCAGAGCGAGTCGCGCTTCGCCACCGCGTTCCGGATGACGCCGGTGCCGACGCTGCTGGCCCGGGCCGACGGCTTCACCGTCACAGCCGTCAACGAGGCCTTCCCGCGGATCTTCGGCTACGGCCAGGACAAGGCCGTCGGGCGCTCCGCCGAGGAGATGGGCCTGTGGATCTCGGATGCCGCCCGGGCGAAGTTCGAGGCCACGGTCCGGCGCGCCGGCTACGTGCTCGGCCTCGAGACCTGCATGCGACACGAGGACGGGACCGAGATCGACTGCCTCGTCTCGGCCGAGCGGGTGGTGATCGGCGAGGACGATTACGTCCTGGCGGTGCTCCAGGACATCACCGAGCGCAAGCGCTCGGAGCGCGAGCTGTTCACCGCGATCGAGACCGTGATGGCCGACACCTCGTGGTTCAGCCGCGGCCTGATCGAGAAGCTTGCCGGGCTCCGGCATCCCGGGCGCGACAGCGCCGACGAGGGTGTGCAGAGCCTCACGGTCCGGGAGCGCCAGATCCTCGGCCTGGTCTGCGCCGGCCTGTCCGACGAGGCCATCGCCAAGCGGCTGAACCTGTCGCGCAACACCGTGCGCAACCACGCCGCCGCCCTCTACCGCAAGCTCGGGGTCCACAAGCGCACCGAGGTGATCGTCTGGGGCCGGGACAACGGCTTCACCACGCGGGAAGCTAGTACATAAGTCGGAAAATACCGGTACGAATGTACCATTGATCTGAAAAAACTAGACCCCATCTGCGGCTTAGCCAAGACGAGACCGCGAGAAACGTGAATTTCGAAGTCGAGACCGTCCCGGGGCAACCCCCGGTCCGGTGCCGGGTTCACCCACCAGAGCCATCGGCCCATCGACCGGCGACGCCGCGAAGGACCGGGCTCCGTACTCTTCGCAGAAGTCCGACGCGAAACCCGGGATCTCGCACCACGCGTCGACCGGGCCGAGCGGCGCACACCCACCGCACCAGTCCAGAACACTCAGACAGGAGAGACACCATGGTTGATACGGATCGCGTGACGGGAGCCGCCAAGGAGTTCGTCGGCAAGGCGCAGGGCGCCGTGGGCGACATCACCGGCTCGAAGAGCGACTCGGTCGAAGGCCGTTTCCGCGAGGCGCAGGGCTCGGCCGAGAACCTCTACGGCCAGGCCAAGGACACCGTCCGGCACGTCGCCGACGAGGCCGGCCACTACGCCGAGGACGCCTACGAACATGCCGGCGACTACGCCCGCCGGGGCACCCGCGTCGTGGCCCAGCAGGTCGAGGAGAGCCCGATCGTCGCGCTGCTGATCGCCGGCGCCGTCGGCTACGGCCTCGCCCTGCTGATGCACGCCCGTCGCCGCTGAGCGCCGGCCACTCTCTCACGACGACCAGGAGTCCCACAGTGACCGCTTCCCCCAGCCTCTCGACCGCGCCGCTCGCCCATACGAGCGACACGCGCACCGTCCTCCACCACCAAGTGTCGTTGGGTGCGATCTTCGCGGGCGCCACCACGGCGCTGGTGGCGCAGGTGATCCTCAACCTGCTCGGCGTCGGCATCGGGCTGTCCAGCGTCGGCATGGACACCGCCGACAATCCGGCCGCCTCGACCCTGTCGATGAGCGCCGGGATCTGGTTCGTGGCCTCCGGCATCGTCGCCTCGCTGATCGGCGGATTCCTGGCGGGGCGGCTCTCGGGCAAGCCCGTGGGCGGCGCCGCCGGCCTGCACGGGCTGGTCTCCTGGTCGGTGACCACCCTGGTCGTCCTCTACCTCCTGACCTCGGCGGTCGGCGGGATCGTCGGCGGCGCCTTCAACGGCGTGGCCACCACGCTCGGCGGCGCCGGCAACCTCGTCGGCGGCACCGTGCAGACGGCGGCCCAGGCGGCGGCGCCGTCCCTGTCGAAGATCTCGAACCCGATCGACGGGATCGAGCAGACCGTGCGCCAGCAGGCGCAGGGCCAGGACCCGCAGGCGGCGCGCGATGCGGCCGTGGCGGCGGTGCGCGCGGTTCTGACCGGCGATCCGGCCCAGAAGCAGCAAACCGAGGCCCGGGCCGCGGACGCGCTCGCCAAGGCGCAGGGCATCCCGGTCGACCAGGCCAAGCAGCAGATCCAGGACTACGAGAAGCAGTACGACCAAGCGGTCGCCACCGCCAAGCAGAAGGCCGAGGCCGCGGCCGTCGCGGCGAAGTCGGCCGCCACGCAGGGCGCCTTCTACGCCGCCCTCGCGCTGATCCTGGGCGCGATCGCCGCCTTCCTGGGCGGCCGCCTCGGCGCCCCGAAGGTCGAGACCCTGACCGAGTCCTACGGCACCCGCCGCGCCTGATCCCCGCGCCCCCCGCGCCCGGCGCGGGGGTCCTCAGGATCCACCTTCCACCCCAACCGGAGCGCCACGATGAGCAGCACCACCGACAAGCTGAAGGGCCTGGCCAACGAGGCCGTGGGCAACGTCAAGCAGGCCGCCGGCAAGGCCACGGGCAACGACAAGCTCGTGGTCGAGGGCAAGGCGCAAGAACTCAAGGGCGAGGGCCAGCGCACGGTCGGCGAGGCCAAAGACGGCGTGAAGAGCGTCGTCGACTCCGTCGCCGGCAGGAAATGACCCGCCCGACGTGACGTGAACCCCGGGAGCGTCCGCCCGGCCGCTCCCGCCGCCGACAACCACGGAGAACACCGATGATCCGCAAGCTGCTCACCATCTTCGTCCTGCCGAAGCTGATCGCCTATGTCAGCCGCCGCGTCGCCGGCCGGTCCGCGGCTCCGTCGCGCCGCCCCCGCTGACACAGCGCGCAGGCCCCGGGATGATCCGCCGACCGGGGTCCGCACCTCAGGCCAGACAGGCGGACACCAGAGAGGACACGCCATGAGCAAGGGTTACCCCTCGATGACCGCGTTGCTGGGCTTGCTGGCTTTGGCCGGCTACCAGAACCGCGACAAGCTCGCCGAGCTGCTGAAGGGCCACGATCACGGGACCAGCCCGTCCCCGGTCCCGTCCGTGCCGAATCCCGCGAGCGCGAGCACCGGGACCGACAATTTCGCCCGTCTCGGGGGCTTGCTGGGCGGCGCCGGTTCGGCCGGGGTCGGCGGCCTGATCGCCAACGGCCTCAGCGAGCTGGTCGATCACTTCACCAAGGGCGGGCACGGCGAGACCGCGACCTCGTGGATCAATCACGGCACCAACCGCGACATCCCCGAGACCGATCTCGAGCGCGCCATCGGCCCCGAGACCCTCGACCACCTGACCCAGCAGACCGGGCTCAGCCGGGCGGCGCTCCTGGCGCGCCTGTCCCGCGAGCTGCCCTCGGCGATCGACCGCTACTCGCCCGACGGCCGCCTGCCGACCTGACCGGTGCGGTGGCGTTGACAGCGCCGCCCGCAGGCGCCACCTCCGGGGCGTAACGGCCGGGTGTGATTCTGGCCTGCGAGACGGATCATGGCGAGCGAAGCAGCGACGCGGCCCATCGTGTTCATCGATGGCGAGGCCGGCACCACCGGCCTCGGCATCCGCGAGCGCCTGGAGCGCGACGGCCGCGTCACCCTGCGCAGCATCGCGCCCGAGCACCGGAAGGATCCCGAGGCCAAGCGGGCGCTGCTCGCCGAGGTCGACCTCGCGGTCCTGTGCCTGCCGGACGAGGCCGCCAAGGAGACGGTGGCGCTGGCCGACAGCCTGCCCGGCGGCGGCCCGCGCATCCTCGATGCCAGCACCGCCCACCGGGTCGCCCCCGGCTGGACCTACGGCTTCCCGGAGATGACCCGGGAGCAGGGCGCCGCCGTGGCCCGCGCCCGGCGCGTGGCCAATCCCGGCTGCTATCCGACCGGCGGCATCGCGCTCCTGCGCCCCCTGGTCGAGGCCGGCCTCATCCCGGCGGATTTCCCGATCAGCGTCAACGCGGTCAGCGGCTATAGCGGCGGCGGCAAGGGCATGATCGAGGATTACGAGCGGGGCAGCGCGGCGCCGTTCCTGCTCTACGGCCTCGGCTTCGCCCACAAGCACGTGCCGGAGCTGCAGCGGTTCACCGGGCTGACCCGGCGGCCGATCTTCGTGCCGTCCGTGGGCAATTTCCGCCAGGGCATGCTGGTGAGCGTGCCGCTCCACCTCGACGCGCTGCCGGGCAAGCCCGCCGCCACCGATCTCGAGGCGGCCCTGCGCGACTGGTATGCCGGCCAGCCGCTGGTCCAGGTGGTGACCGGAGAGACGGGCGAGAAGATCGAGCCCGAAGCGCTCAACGACACCGACCGGCTGGAGCTGCGGGTGTTCGGTTCGTCCGAGCACCGGCAGGCGGTGCTGGCGGCGCGCCTCGATAATCTCGGCAAGGGTGCCTCCGGGGCAGCGGTACAGAATCTCGGGCTGATGCTCGCGCTCGACGCCTGAGCGTCATCGCCACGGCCACCAGCGGCATGTTGCAGATCCAGGAGTCGAACGACGCGACGCCGTTCTCTCAGGTAGGGGGCATCCTCGCCAGCGCGGTGGTCACCGCTGCGAATACGCCGATCCAGCTTGAGATACCGACGCAGATGGACAGCCTTCGGGTGCTCTATACGCCCGTCGCCAATGCGGCAAACATCACCGCCGCCATGTCTCTCCATACGTCGTGACGGGATCGAAGTAGACACCGCCGTAAGGCATAAGCGGATCGATAAATGCCTGAACAGCGCCCGCAACTTCTACAGAGAGAGTTCTGCTTAGCTGTTTCAGATCTTCAGCTTGGTAGTCAGATCCGACGGTCGATAGAGCCGACTGAAGCGCTATCTCGGCCGTCTCACAATGACCAGACCAAACGGCCGACTGGCCGCTCACATGGCGCACTCGGAAATGTGGCATTGTTTCCTCCAGTGCCGCCGATCACCGTCAGCTGGCGCGGTGAGCATCACTGTATTCAGCGTTCCGCGCAAGTCGGCTACGCAACCTTCATTTGACGCAGGTCGACCGCTGACGCCGCTGTTTTTGGCCACATACGGATGCGCCATCGCGGCCGTCGGCCGCTGACGCTTTGCCACCACTGACATCGTGAGGACCACATAGCAGCCGCCAACTTCAAGCGGGCGCTAGCGCTCGTGCTTGTGCATGAGGGCGGGTGCGTCGATAACCCCGCTGATCCGGGCGGCGCTACGAACCTTGGCGTCACCATTGGCACGCTGTCGAATTGGCTCGGTCGGCCGGCCACCGGGTCCGAGGTGAAGGCGCTCGCCAAGGCGGCCGTGGCGCCGATCTACCGTCAGAGCTACTGGAACGCTGTGCACGGCGACGAGCTGCCGCCTGGGGGCGACTACTACGTCTTCGACTTCGCGGTGAACTCGGGCAAAGGCCGAGTGATCCCGTCGCTTCAGCGTGCGCTGAGCGTGGCGGATGATGGCAAGCTCGGCCCGCTGACGCTGGCCGGCATCCTCCAAGGATGCCGGCCAGCCCATCGAGCGGATCTGTGCCGATCGTCTCGCCTTCCTGCGGCGGCTTCGACCTGGCCGACGTTCGGCAAGGACTGGACCTCGCGCGTCGAAGGCGTTCGCGCTGAGGCGATGGCGCTTGCGGCGTTCGCTGCGCCGACGGTGTCCGTCGAGATGAAACCGCTTCCGTCGCCGGTGTTTGCGCCAGCACCACGCAACAGCGGATCGCCTGCGGCGCAGGCCACGCCGCCAGCACCGGCGAAATCCAGCTTCTTCGGCAGGATCCTGGCCAATCTGCGCACCAACCTCCCACCTGAGAAGAGGAGCTGACCATATGGCCGCCGGTATCATCGGAGCTCTCACCGCAGCCCCTGCGGTGATCGAGGGCATCACCAACATCATCGGGCGCTTCATTCCGGATCCGGGGCAGCAGGCGCAGGCCGCGATCGAGATGCAGAAGCTGGTTGCTGACCGGGAAGCCGCGGTCGCGCAGTCTGCCGCCGAGATCGCCAAGGCCCAGGCCGAGACCAACACGGCCGAGGCGCAGAACCCATCGTTGTTCGTTGGCGGGTGGCGGTCGTTCGTCAGCTGGGGCTGTGGCGTAGGCCTGATCTCTACGTCGCCCTCTTGCAGCCGCTCCTAGCGTGGCTGACCGGCATCGTGAATGCAGCCTTTTCCATCCGCATCCCCATGCCGCCGGCGCCGCCGTCCGAGGTGCTGATGACGGTGCTCACCGGCATGCTCGGGATCGCCGGTCTGCGCTCCTACGATAAGCAGAAGGGCACGGCTGCGCCCGCCATCGCGCCGAAGCGCTGACCGCTCGTGTTCATCACCGCAGCGCACGCCCAGACGGCCGAGGCGATCAAGGCCGCCTTGGAGGCCGGCGACATCCTCCTGCAGTACAAGGTGCTCGGCGCAGTCTGCGTGATCCTCGGGCTCGCGATCGCCTTCCTGTTCTGGAAGCTCGATCGGCTCAGCACCTCGATCATGCGCGAGGTGGTCACCGCGCTTCAGGCGAACACGGCCGCAACGGTCGCCGGTAACCTCACGATCACCGCCCTGACGACCACGCTCGAGGCGACGGATGACGGTGTCGAGAAGCTGTCGCATCAGACCGAGCTTGCCGCTCAAGCGGCAGCCTCACGCGGCGTCGAGATCCTGAAGAACCAGGAAGAGATTAAGCGACGGCTAGAGGGGCGCCTCCCATGACGTGGAAGTCTGTTCTCGGGCTCGTGCTGCCGGCGGCGCTCCGAAAGGACGTGCATGCGGAGTTCACGCGCGCCGTTGCGGCCAGCGTCCACGCCAACAAGAGCCGGCGCCGAGCCCTCGTGCAGGTCACGATGGCGCCTGACAGCCGGGCCTCCTCGATGGAAGCCACCATCCACCGCATCGAGGGGCGATCCGGCGATCGCCTGACGGATCGTCCGCAGGTTGGCGAGGCTGCCTTCAAGGTCGCCGAGGCCACGCGAGAGCTGCTGAGAAAGTCGCGATGAAGGCGGTCACCGAAATCCTCCGCAGCCGCACGCTATGGGTTGGGCTGGTCCTGATGTTTGGGTTCTGGGCCGTCGTTCCGTGGGTGCCGATCAAACCTCAAAACGAGTTTCTGCGCATTGGTCGAACGCTGGTTGCGATTGCCGTCTTCATCTCGCTCCTGCCTGGCATCGTGAAGGCGCTACGCACGCCCTGGCCGTCCTACAGCGGGCAGCTCATCCTCGGCATCGTCCTGTCATGGTTCGGCGTCGCCGGCTCGGCCGGGTGGGTGCTGATCTGGGCGTCAGGCGGTCAGCCGCAGTGGATGCTCGACTCGAACATCAACGGCTGGTTCCTCTGGCTCCAGATCCTCGGCGGCACCCTGCACCTGACCGCAAAGCACAGCGTCGAGGACGACATTCCGCGGCCGAACTGGATTCGGCTTGGAATTGCGGTCGCGATCGGAGTGCTGGTCGGCATCGGCTTCATGGCGAGCGCGCCCGACATGCACAGCCTCGTCGGAGCGCTGAAGCCCTGGTTCGCTGAGCATCCCGACGTACCAGATTGATTTCTACCATCGCCTCCAAGACCACCTTCAGCCCCGCCGGCGCCCCCCCGAACGGGCCTTTTTCTCGTGGGCTCGCACCGTCTCAACAAATAGACGTCCCATCCGTAACGAAGCCGTAAGTTAAGCCTTCAACATACCATACAATGTTCTAATAAGATTGCTTCTCCGCTAAGCAAGCCGCTCCAGATTACCCCTACAATGAAGCGAAATTTGAAGAAAGATGCCTAGAATAACGTGAACTAGCATTTTTCGGAGGGAATCCAACGTAAGCTGTTGCGGAGTAGTTGTGAGTCAACGTCAAGAATTGTGGTGGGCGTCGTTCGCCAAGCGCGATGCGGAGCCAGTCCAGGTGGCGTTCGACGGGCAGCGGATCGTCAAGCTGCGCCGGATCGGTAGCGAGTGGGACCTCGACCCGGTCGGGGTCACGCTCATCAGCCAGATAGATCCGGCGAAGGCTTCGGTTGCGGACGCCGAGCTATCCGAGAACCTGTGGCGACACAGCCGCCTCGGGAAGCTTGGTCGGCCGAAGAGCTGAGATGCCCCCCTGCCGAGCCTTGAGCCCCGCCGGCAGCCGCCGCGCGGGGCTTTTCTTTAACCCTAGTTCGTTAGAAGCGGCCCAGATCCAGCTGGCTCGCCCCCGACCAGTTGGATCTGAAAGCCCGCCCGGTTCGCCGACGCGGGCTTTCCTTTGCTCAGCGTCCGCTCGCAGCGCCCCCAGAAGAGCTCGATCCGCCGCCCCCGGAAAGCTGAATCAACGCTGTCGGAGAGCTGACCCGGCGTACCTAGAGGCTCCCCGTTGGTGCTCGTGTCCAGATCTGGATTCGAGGACTCCAGGCCAGTAGGCGCAGGCCTAGAGGCCGAGACAGGGGCGAATTCCTATCGGCCGCCGGCCAAAGGCGTGACAACGCGATCGGGGCGAATGTTCGTTTCGCATTAGCCCTGACTGATCGGCACCATGAGGTCAGTGTGCTGGCAGACCGGCCTCATCTCGCCCCGGACGCACGTGCAGCGACAAAGAGCCAGCGCGGGCGCGGGCAGAACCAGCAGTGAAGCTGCGAGTAAGGGCAAGCGGATGACGATTAGCCACGTAGACCTCGTTGGGCCATCGGAGCTGATACTACATCGAACGCAGGCGGCTGATCGCGACCTTTGCTCGTGCTTTAATGGAGCAGCCTGCCCGGCTCGCAACGGGACAAGCGGAAGCATCTGACGTGCGCGTTAGGTGCAGCGAACGACGGTTGTTTGAAGCCTGAGTCTGCACTGCCATCCTAATTCTGCGCCTGCCTCATCGCGGGGTTCATCGGTGCCCTCGGGTAAGCCGACGATGCTCCCTGGCATCGTCGGCGCAGACAAGAATCGCCTACACACACAGCAAGACGTAAGGATCAAAACCAAACCTTAATTGTCTTAACCTAAATTTGCTTACTCCAGGGGATTTGGGTGTGTTCGATGACGTCGCTCAATCTGACAGGCTACAAACTGACCTTTGCTGACGAGTTTAACACTCGTAGCATCTCGCAGACGGGTGCCGGAACTACGTGGGCGGACATCCGTTCGGAATGGCGGTTCGACACCAACTCTGACATTGGATTTGGTCACTCATCGTTTGTGGATCCAAGCTCTGGGTATGATCCATTCAAAATTCATGATGGCGTTTTGTCGATTACGGCGGTTCCGGATCGGACATCATCTGGTTATCCAGGCAGTTGGGAGTCCGGCCTATTAACAACGCAGGGCAATTTCTCTCAAACCTACGGCTACTTTGAAATTCGCGCCGACTTCTCAGCGCAACCGGGAGCCTGGGATGCGTTCTGGCTCCTGCCGAATCATCAGACGCCAGACCCAAACAACGCCGGAGGTCATCAAGAGCTCGACATAGTGGAACACTACGGATCTTACGACCAAGGAGTTTACAGCGGGATCCATACCACAGATCCACAGAATGGCATTCCGTGGCAGGACAACCGACAGGTTTTCAGCAACTTGCCGCACCCAGACGGATATCATACATTTGGAATGGATTGGCAGGCCGATAAGATTAGTTATTATGTCGACGGTAGCCTGATTGGCTCGCAGTCTACACCGTCCGATATGCACAAACCGATGTATTTGCTAGTCAATCTTGCGACTCAGGGGTCGGGCGACAATAACTCAGATATAGCAGGCGTCCCGTTAACATCACACATAGATTACGTTCGAGCATATTCCCGCAACTCAGATCTCAGTTCACCGCCTTTGCCACAAACTCCTGCGACGGGTACTTCCGGTGGAAGCACCGGTGGGAGTGGTTCCGAAAGTGTCAATGACCTGCTCCACGTTACTCCCGGATCCACCGCAAATTACGGCTTCAAGTTTACAGAAGCACAATTTGATTTTAAAGGTGGCCACGATGTAATGATCGCGCCAGATGGAACAAAAACAGATCTGACGAGCGTAGGAACTCTAGTGTTCTCTGACGGAAGCATCCATCAATCCGGCAATTCGCCTTTAGTGGACGATATATATTATTACGCCTGCAACAATGATGTTTGGGCAGCCCATCTTGACTCGGAAAATCATTACAATAATTATGGATGGCGCGAAGGACGCAATCCTAACGCTTACTTCGATACAAATCGGTACTTGGAATTCAATGGCGATGTCGCGGCAGCAAAAATTAATCCACTTACTCAATATGATCAATATGGCTGGCACGAAGGACGAAATCCTTCGTCATTGTTCAATACGAACGCGTATCTTTCAGCGAATGCTGACGTGGCAGCCGCCCATCTCGACCCGTTGCTGCACTACCTTGAGTGGGGCGCAGAGGAGGGTCGCCACCTTGCGTAGATGAAAGGGGAGAGGTCGGTGGTGCCATTTGACTTATAAAGCTCATGATCACATCGCCTTCAGCGTCAATAAAATTCACGTTTGGTGTAATCACAGAGCAGATAAAACCATCTAGCCTAATCTAATCTCCCGACCATTCCGGCCTTAACGGTTGGTTAAGCAGCCCATGATTTTCACAAATGGGCGTGACTGCCGCAGTGGGGTTTTCATTGCGCGGAAGCCCACGAAGAAGGTGCGTCTCGAAGCGCCTTCTTTGGCTGCTGAGGGAAGCATGGTCCATAAGTGCGAATCAGGTGAGTTGAGCGCTGCGCTTTGGCGCAGTTCGCGCGCCCTAGCAGGGGTCGCCGGCATCAGCGGGCTGGTGAACCTGCTCACGCTGACTGGCTCCTTCTTCATGCTGGAAGTCTACGACCGGGTCATCCCCGGTCGCTCGGTGCCCAGTCTCCTAGGTCTGTGCGTCTTAGCTATCACCCTCTACGCCGCACAAAGTGTTCTCGACGCATTGCGGGCGCGCATCCTAGCTCGTATCGGCGCCGCCCTCAGCGCAGAGATCGGCCCGCGCGCTTTCAGCATCAGCGTTCGAGCGCCCTTGTACGGTGCGCGATCTGAGGAAGCGGCTCAACCACTGCGCGACCTCGATCAGCTACGCAGCTTCCTAGCCGGCCCCGGACCAACCGCCCTATTCGACCTGCCCTGGCTGCCGGCCTACGTCGCGCTGTGTTTCCTCTTCCACCCATTGATCGGCGCAGCCGCCGTGGGCGGTGCTGCACTACTGGTTGGCCTAACCCTCATCGTCGACCTCGCCACAAGGGGGCCGACCCGTAGTGCAACTGCTCATGCGGCGCGACGGTCTGCTCTGTCGGAGGCAGCGCGGCTCAACGCCGAAACCGTAACGGCACTGGGCCTGGAAGCGCGTCTATGTCGACGCTGGACCTCCTCGAGCGAGGCGTATACGCGCGCCTACCAGCGCAGCTCCGATCTCGCCAGCGGCCTGGGTGCCGTATCGAAGGCCACCCGCATGGCACTGCAGTCCGGCGTGCTCGCGCTCGGTGCATGGCTAGTAATCAACAACCAAGCCACCGGCGGCATCATCATCGCTGCCTCGATCCTCGTGTCCCGTGCGCTTGCACCGGCGGAGCTGGCCGCTGCGAATTGGCGGGGCTTTGTGACCGCTCGGCAGAGTTGGGCCCGCCTAACGCGGGCGCTGGAGCGCGCTGCCACAACGTCAACTCCTCTCGCCCTGCCTATGGCGAGAGCGAGTTTAGCGGTTGAGGGCGTCAGCGTGATGCCGCCGGGCGGGAACCGCATGGCCGTGCACGACGCCAGCTTCCGCCTCTCCGCAGGCCAAGCTCTCGGGGTGATCGGTCCCTCAGCATCCGGCAAGTCGAGCCTCGTGCGGGCCCTAGTGCGGATCTGGACGCCGGTGCGAGGGCGGATCCAACTCGACGGAGCGGATCTCCGGCAATGGTCACCCGAGCGGTTCGGAGCTCAGCTGGGATACCTACCGCAGGAGCCGGGCCTATTCGCTGGCACGATTGCGGAGAACATCAGTCGATTCGAGACCGATGCTCCGGCCGAGACAATCGTTGCGGCAGCGAAAGCAGCGGGGACACACGAGATGATCGTTGGTCTGCCCACTGGCTACGACACAATTTTACAAGAAAGTGGGGCAGGTCTCTCGGCGGGTCAGCGCCAGCGGCTCGGCCTCGCGCGCGCACTGTATCGCGAGCCCTTCCTGGTGGTACTGGACGAGCCCAACGCCAACCTCGACGCCGAGGGCGAGCATGCCCTCACGCAGGCGATCCTCGGCGTGCGTGCGCGGGGCGGAATATGCGTTGTGGTGGCCCACCGTCCGAACGCGCTGGCCGCCGTCGATCACGTCCTGATTATGTCTGACGGCCGGGTGCAGGCGTTCGGACCGAAGGACGAGGTGCTCAAGCGCGTGCTGCGCCCGGCCCCAGTGGCAGAGCGGAGCGCTTGATGACCTCGTCCTTGATTGTTGAGTTCGAGGCTGCATCCGGGCTTGAACCCTCGTTGGGCCCTCGTGCCGATATTCGCCGGCATCTGTTTCTGGCCGGGGTGGTGTCCCTAGCCTTAGTGGCCGGCGTTGGCGGCTGGGCGACGTTCACACAAATCGCTGGCGCAGTGATCGCGCCGGGTCAGCTGGTGGTGGAGTCCAATGTCAAAAAGGTGCAGCACCCTACGGGCGGTGTTGTGGGCGAACTACTGGTCAAGGACGGTGATCACGTCAAAACGGGCGACGTTCTGGTGCGCCTGGACGAAACACAGACGCGGGCCACTCTCGACATCACCCGCAAGGCGCTCGACGAACTCGCCGCGCGGCGGGCCCGCGACGAAGCGGAGCGGGACGGCGCAATCGCGGTGGTGTTTCCGCGCGACTTGCTGACGCGGGAGGCGGCCAGTCCAGAAATCTCAGCCTTGGTCGAGGGCGAGAGTCGCCTGTTTGCCGCGCGGCTGGCCAGTCGTGAAGGTCAACGCGCGCAGCTGTCAGAGCGCGCGGCTCAGCTGAAGGAGGAGATTGCCGGGCTGACTGAGCAGACGGTGGCTAAAGCTCGAGAGATGCGGCTGATCGGGGACGAACTGAAGGG
Source organism: Methylobacterium sp. ARG-1 (assembly GCF_001262595.1). NCBI lineage: Bacteria > Pseudomonadati > Pseudomonadota > Alphaproteobacteria > Hyphomicrobiales > Methylobacteriaceae > Methylobacterium > Methylobacterium sp. ARG-1. The sequence goes on along the minus strand of NZ_LHCD01000023.1, from coordinate 4,325 downwards.
CGTGCACGACCTCTATGCCAGGAACCTCGTGCCACTGTCGCGGGTCACCGCGCTGGAGCGGGACGCGGCCCGACTGGAGGGGGAACGCGGGCAGCTGACCGCCACAATTGCATCGACCCGAGGCAAGATCGCCGAAACCAATCTCCAAATCCTGCAGGTCGATACCGACATGCGAACCGAGGTAGGCAAAGACCTGGCTGAGATCCGGGGCAAGTGGTCGGAGCTGGTCGAGAAGCGAGTAGCCTCCGAGGATCAGCTGAAACGGATCGACCTGCGTGCCCCGCAGGACGGAGTGGTGCACCAGATGAGTGTGCATACGGTCGGCGGCCTTGTGACACCGTCGGAGCCGGCGATGTTGATCGTACCAGACGCGGATCGATTGACTGTGGAGGCTCGCGTTCAGCCGCAAAACATCGACAGTCTGCGTCTAGGGCAGAAAGCAGTGCTACGGTTCTCGGCGTTCAACGCGCGCACAACCCCCGAGATCGATGGAACTGTCATAAGGGTATCGGCCGACGTCACGGCCGACCAAAAGACCGGACAGAGTTACTACACAGTTCGTATTGGTCTGGTATCTGAGGAGCTGACTCGCCTGGGTGATGTGCGTCTGGTGCCAGGCATGCCGGTGGAGGCGTTCCTGCAAATCGGCGAGCGTACCGTGCTCAGCTATCTTACAAAGCCGCTCGCCGATCAGATCGCGAAAGCGTGGCGCGAACGCTGAGACCCGGACCGAGCGCTCGCCGGGGCCTGAGCCTTGGGCTTGGCTGTGACTGACCTGACCGGTATTTTGGACCGGGCCAGTTGCGAGATTACTGCATGGTAGCGGCCATGGGTAGCCGGAAGGCCAGATCCGGGGAGCTGACGGGCGCGGGCGGCCGATAGCCCAGCGACGAATGCGGTCGGATGCAGTTGTACGTGGTTTGCCATAGACCGATGACGATCTGCGCCTCCTTCAGCGAGTAGAAGATTTCCTGGCGTAGGCACTCGTCCCGAAGTTTGCCGTTGAAGCTCTCACAGTACCCGTTCTCCCACGGCGATCCTGGCGCGATGTACTGGATCTGTGGCCCCGTCTTGGCGACCCAGTTGCGCAGCGCCTTTGAGATCATCTCAGGGCCATTATCGCAGCGGATGTGCTCGGGGATGCCGTGCAGGCACATGGCATCGGCCAGCGCCTCGATCACGCCGACGCTGTTGATACGCCGTGCCACCTTCAGCGCCAGGCACGCCCGGCTATGCTCGTCGATCAGCGTCAGGATGCGTAGGCTTCGGCCGTCGTGGGTCTGAGCCTGCACGAAGTCGAAGCTCCACACATGGTTGCGGTGGAGCGGTCGTAGCCGCACGCATGAGCCGTCGTTCAGCCATAGGCGGCTGCGGGGCCTCTGTCGGCTAGGGACTTTGAGCCCCTCGCGACGCCAGATGCGCTGAACCCGGTCCTTGCCCACTTGCCAGCCGGCTGCCTGCAGCAGCGCGGTGACGCGGCGGTAGCCATAGCGCCCGTACTCGGACGCCAGGGCGATGATGGCGCGGGTCAGCTCATCCTCGTCGGCCGGCACGGTGGGCACGTAGCGCTGCGTACCCCGATGCTGGCCGACGATCCGGCAGGCGTGACGCTCCGAGAAGCCGTACTTCTCCCGGATGCTGTCGACCGCCTGCCGGCGTCGCTCGGGGCTACAAGTTTCCCGAGGCGACGTCCGCCAGAATTTGTTTCTCCAAGGACAGGTCGGCTACCAGCCGCCGCAATCGAGCGTTCTCGCGCTCCAGATCCTTCATTTTCTTGGCTTGATCGACTTTCAGGCCGCCGTACTCCTTACGCCAGCGGTAGTAACTCTGCTCTGAGACATCCGCTTCCTTGCATGCACCGGCGATGCTCTTTCCCTGGACCGTCTGCACCTCGATCTGGCGCAACATCAGCACGACCTGCTCCGCACTTGGCCTCTGTCCTCGCTTCATCCCCAACTCCTCTGGTCCAAGCTGATCCTCTCAATCAGCCCGGTCCAAAGCCAGCCGGTCAGGTCACCCGCCAGCTCCCTCAACCTTGTTGGACCAAGGAGGAGGCTATGCGGATCATCGGCATGGACATCCACTGGGTAGCGGCCGAGGCTGTGGCGCTCCTCGATGGGCAATTGGTGAAGCTCGGCCGCATCCCCATGCTGCGCGAGCGCCTTGAGGCGTTTGCCAGGAAGGAACTCTGGGATTGCCCCGTTTCTGTGGACGGTTAGGGGGCTTGGCTGAATAGGGGCCCGGGTAACGGGTCCGGCTGGGTTTCCTGCTCGTAGACGACGGGCGAGCGGTATCCGAGCGCGGAGTGCCGACGCAGCGGATTGTAGAAGCCCTCGATGTAGCTGAAGCAGGCCATCCGTGCCTCGGCCTGCGAGCGGAAGCGACGACGTGCGAGCAGTTCGCATTCGAGGGTCGAGAAGAAGCTCTCGGCCATGGCGTTGTCGTAGGCATCGCCGACCGAGCCCATTGAGGGTCGCATGCCCGCTTCCTGACAGCGGCGGCCGAAGGCTAGCGACGTGTATTGTGAACCCTGGTCCGAATGATGGATCACGTCGCGGGGCCTGCGCTGGGCGACGGCCATCTCCAGGGCGTCCAGGACAAGCTCCGACCGGAGGTGATTGGCCATCGCCCAGCCGACAATCCGGCGGCTGAAGGCGTCGAGTACGACGGCGAGGTAGAGGAAACCGGCAGCAGTCGGCACATAGGTGATATCCGCCACCCAGAGCTGGTTCGGGGCGGCGGCGGCGAAGTTGCGGTCGACGAGATCGGGAGCCGGACGCGCCTCCCGGTCCCGCCGCGTCGTGATGGGGCCACCGCGCCGATGGCTGGCCCCGACGAGGCCGGCCTCGCGCATCAGCCGGGCAATGCGTTTGCGGGAATGCCGCTCGCCCTGCTCGCGCAGGTCGGCGTGGACGCGCGGCGCGCCATAGGTCTCGTGCGAGCCGAGATGGACGGTGCGGATCCGCTTCAGCAGGGCAACGTCCGCCACGCGTCGCGCCGAGGGCTGCCGGCCGGCCCAGGCATAATACCCGGCCTTCGACACGCCGAGGGTGCGCGCCATCACCGTGATCGGGAAGTCGGCCTGGTTGGCGCTCATGAACCGGAAGACCCCGACGGCAGAACTCCGGTCTCCCGCGCAAACCAGGCTGTCGCGCGAGAGAGGATATCGCGCTCCAGCTTCAACTGCCGATTCTCACGCCGTAGCCGGACGAGCTCGTCGCGCTCGGCCGTCGTCAGGCCGGGATCGGCACCCGGGAGCTTCTCCTCCCGACGCCCCTCGATACGGTCGACATCGGCGACCCAGTTCCGAATGGTCTGGCCCGAGGGTTCGAACTCGCGAGCCAAATCGGTGGGATCACGGCCGGCGCGGACCAAATCGACCATCTGCCGGCGGAACTCGGCGGGGTATGCGGGACGGGTCTTGGGCATCGGACGAACACCTCACGCGAAAGCGGTCTCGGTGTCCACCAAACCGGGGCAATCCCAGCACCTCCGCGACCGGTGTCCCGGTCTCGGCCTGCTTCAGCGCGAAGGCGATTTGTTCTTCAGTGAACCTGCCCTTCTTCACAGCTCTGCTCCTCCCATCAGGGTCTCACACAACCGGAAAACTCGCACTCACGCTGGACCAAAGCGATGGGGGGACGTCAGTGAGATCGGACGCTCCCCCGCCCCGTGAGCAGATCGGGGCGGGGCCGAGCGGCCACGGGACCAGCTACCTCGCCCTCCACGGGTCTACTAAGAGCGCCTAACAGAACCGCCTGATTTGGTTGAGAGTGATGAGGCTGGCTGCGAGGCGAGTGAAAGCCTCATAGATATCGGCACAGCGCTCGTAACGGACGGGCAGGCGTCTGAAGCGGTTGAACCATGCGTGGGTTCGCTCGACCACCCAGCGATGGCGACCGAGCTTCTCGCTGGTCTCGATCCCGCGTCGGGCGATGCGCGGTACAATCCCGCGGGCGCGGCACTCCTGGCGACGAGCACGGGCGTTGTAGGCCTTGTCGGCATGAAGCTTGTGGGGACGGCGGCGTGGGCGCCCGCGCCGGCCGTTGCGCACCGGCAGGATCGCATCGAGGGTCGAGGCCATCATCACGCTGTCGTGGCGGTTGGCCCCCGTGAAGGTCAGGCCGAGGGGTGTGCCGCGGGCATCGACGACGAGATGGCGCTTGGTGCCCGGCTTGCCGCGATCCGTCGGGTTCGGGCCGGTCGCAGAGCCCCTTTTTTGGCCGGGACAGATGCGCTGTCCAGGCTGGCCCGGCTCCAGTCAAGCTGACCGGCGGCGTGAAGTCGCCCCAGCAACTTCTGATGCAGGCGGGGCCAGACGCCCG